>JAWOCO010000178.1:0-3847 GCA_046483765.1 Alkalispirochaeta sp.
CACCCATCCCACACATCGTCCGTGCATACGACCTATCCCATGGAATGGCTGCAGCAGGTGGATTCCGGAGTGCGTCCGGTGGACAGTCCGATGCCCAGCTCACCGAGGCCGCCGGCTATGACAACTTCTGCGTGATCAACCGTCCTTTCGGTATCATTCCACGTATAATGGTGCTGACGTATACCTGTAAGGAGGGCCTATGCTTGCCAAACTCACCTTGACCATCGATCAGGAAGTGGTGGAGCGCGCAAAACGATACGCAAAGCGAAAACACAGAAGTGTGTCCCGCATCATCGAGGACTACCTCCGGATTATCAGCATGGAAGAGTCGTTGGGCCCGGATGTCACGTCCTCATCCGCTGTGACTACCGATCGTTTGACGGGAATGTTCCGCCACGGGGATACGGGCCAAGACTACGGCGATATCCTTGAGGATGCTCTGTATCAGGCGCACGAATGATTGCGCGGGTGTTGGCCCACATTGAGGCGAGGCAGGCCCTGGGCTTCTTGAACAAGAAGGTGGTGAGCATGTACCCCCACGAGCGGGCGGTGGCGGACGCCGCCTCCGGGTCTTCCGTGTAGATTAACTGATAGGATTCCGCGATCGGCTTGCATGCGGCCATACTACTCTGTCGTTCGACACATAATATGTTGATATCTTATACACATGAAAGCTGTACAGGTCTTGTTTGATGAGGAGTTGCTTGCCCGTCTTTCGGAACATCCCGATGTGAAGCAAAAGGGACGGTCTGAAATTGTCAGGCGTGCGGTACACATGTATCTCATCCAACAGGAGCGTGAGCGGATATCCGAGGCGTACAGAAACGCGTATTCCGGTACCCGCGGGCTTGGCGAGGAATTTGACGGGTGGACGGAGGAGGGGCAATGGCCGGGAGAGTGAAACGCGGCGAAGTCTGGCTGTACCGCGTCAGGAAGCCGGATAGGCGCCGGCCGGTTCTGGTTCTCAGTCGCGATGACGTCATCGGCCTCTTGCACACGGTAACGGTTGCTCCGATCACCTCAACTATCCACAGTGCACCCAGCGAAGTTATCGTTGGAATCGATGAGGGGCTGAAACACGATTCCGCCGTGATGGTCATAGATGGATGCTACCTGGTGAAAAATCCGCATTGTCAATGTTGATTTTCCGGTAAAATCAGCATTGGCGTTGTTGATTTTACCGAGAAAGTGCGCAAAAGGCGTTGGTAAACCTGCTTCGATCTGTGGAGTATCTGCCGCTGTCAGCGAATCCGTCGGTGTTGGAAGAGCGTGTTCGGGAGATCACCCGTACCAGCGAGGTGGTTGTCATCGATGAGATTCAGAAACTGCCGTCCTTGCTCGATGAGGTTCACCATCTGATCGAGAGTCAGAATGCTACCTTCGTTCTTACCGGTTCCAGTGGAAGAAAACTCAAACGGGAGAACGTCAATCTCCTTGCAGGCCGTGCGTGGGAGGCTCATTTGTTTCCCTTAGTCAGTCGAGAGATACCGGATTTCGACATCGATCGCTACCTTCGTTACGGAGGGTTGCCGCATGTCTACGGAAGTAACGCGCCGGAGGAGGAACTGGGAGCGTATGTGGATACGTACCTCCGTGAGGAAGTAAGGGAAGAGGCACGAGTGCAAAACCTGGCCAATTTCGGTCGCTTCTTGAGGATTGCGGCAATGGTTTCAGCTGAACAGGTCAATTTCGCGAACGTAGCACGCGACTGCGGGTTGAGCCCCTCCACTGTGCGTTCTTGGTTCGCGATTCTCACTGATACATTCCTCGGCTTCACGATCGAACCATGGGGTGGTGCCCAACGCCGCAAGGAAGTTGTTGCTCCGAAGTTCTACCTATTTGATCTTGGTGTCTGGAATTTCCTTCGTGGCGGTAACGGCCCGGACCCGGGGACTATGGAGTACGGCAAGGCCCTCGAACATCTCATCGCTTTAGAACTTCGGGCATACCTGTCCTATCGGCGATTGAGGTATGCCCTGACGTTTTGGCGGACGTACTCCGGCGTGGAGGTTGATTTCGTGATCGGGGATCGTGCTGCGGTTGAAGTCAAGGCTGCTCGGACGATCAGCGATAAGCACCTGCGTGGTCTCCGTGCGTTTTCAGGGGTTGCTCCGGAGGTCGAGAAGATTGTGGTTTCGCTTGATGAGAACAATCGACAAGCCTCCGACGGGATACGGATTCTGCACTGGTCACGCTTCCTTGAGGAACTCTGGGCCAACGATTTTTTCTGATTATTCTCCCTAGAGGCGAACAAGTCATCCCAACCATCCCTGGGGATACTGGACCGGACGAAGGTACCCAGAAACTTCCATTCATGGCCCGTGCAGATATTAGTTGGTACAAATAAAAGAAAAAGGTTGACAGGTACCCCGATTGGCCTCACGATATGTCTTATAAAGGTTCTTATTAGTAGGAACATTTCAAGCAGGAGGTCATATGCGACGTATCATCATGGGAGTGCTGGTGTCAGCGCTTATCGTGTCCGGGGCGTTTGCCGGGGGCGAGCAGGAACAGGTCGAGATTCCCGACTCTTTTGAAGGGATGGAGCTCTCGATTATCACCTTTACCGGTGAGTTTAATGATCAGGGAATCGTGCGCGATTTTGAGGAGCGCACCGGGGCCACGGTAGATATGCAAGTGGTGCCCAATACCGACTACGAGGCAAAGATTCGCCCCCTGCTGGCCACCGGCCAGGGCGTCCCGGATATCTTTGTGGGTGAGGCGGCGTATGTGCGCCAGTTCGTAGAGGCGGGGTACTGGACCGACCTGACCCAGGAACCGTTCAACGCGGATACCAGCGACATGTTCGAGTACGCCGTGGAGATGGGAACTACCGATGAGGGTGAAGTGGTAGCACTCACCTGGCAGACCACTCCCGGGGGCTGGTTCTATCGCCGCAGCATCGCGCAGGAATACTTCGGTACCGATGATCCGGAAGAGATCGCCGAAATCTTTTCCAGCTGGGACAGTGTTATGGAAGCGGCGGAAACGCTGAAACAGGAAAGCGACGGCGAGGTCTCCTTCTTTGCCGGAATCGGAGAAACGCTGTTTCGTCCGTTCTACACCGCCCGCACGGAGCCGTGGATCGATGAAGACAACAACTTCACCGTCGATCAGGCGATTCAGAACTATCTGCAGATCGCCAAGGAAGTTCGGGAGAACGACTATGACGCGAAGCTCGATGACTGGTCCGGTCCGTGGTTTGACGCGATGAACACGCCCCCTGAGGATGCATCGGTCTTCGTCTACGGATTTCCCACCTGGGGACTGCAGTTCGTGCTCAACGAGCAGGATCAGAGCTCCGGAGACTGGGCGCTGGCCGCCGGTCCGGAACCGTTCACCTGGGGTGGAACGTGGCTCGGCATCTATGAGGACAGTGACAACAAGGCGCTGGCCTGGGAGTTCATTCGGATGATGACCCAGGACGAGGAGTGGATGCGCGACTACGCCACCCGCGCCACGGAGTTCATGTCCAACCGAACGGTGATGAATGAAGTCCGAGAAGGCTTCAGCTCTGAGACCCTGGGCGGGCAGAACCCCTATGACGTGTTCTTCGACCAGCTCCAGTACGTGGAAGCCACCGCTATCCAGGGATTCGACTTCCAGATTAACCAGATCTTGATGCAGGTGATGAACGAGTATCTCGGAGATCAACTCACCTACGACGAGGCGATCGATGCCCTCGGTCGCCGGGTGCAGGAAGCGTTTCCCCGCGTCAACGTGGACTGATCTTTCACCATTCGATTGTAGGTCCGGGGTACGCACTCGTACCCCGGACCTGTGCCATCCGGCATAGGAGGTTCCATGGCGGCGGACCCATATGGGCGTTACGGGTACTACTTTATCC
>JAWOCO010000232.1:0-4606 GCA_046483765.1 Alkalispirochaeta sp.
TGATTACAACCAGGATTCCCGGCACGTACCGGGTTCACTCCTGAACGCTGCCGAGCTTGCCCGGAGCCTTGGTGTTGACGGGAAAAGTGTCGCGCGCTACCTGGATCTCCTGGTCGATCTGTTACTTCTGCGACGGTGGCCACCGCACTGGAGGATATCAAACCGAACCGGAGTTTCGTCGTATACGGCGGGACGGAACGGTACCGGAAGGGCGACGCCCTGAAAGTAATTGGTCTTCGCGAACTCGCGGAACTTCTCCGTGACCTGAACTAATCTGCGCGGTGCGGAAACATCCCGGATTCGTGGAGTAGCACCGGAGACAAGCGGTCTCAGCCCACGGATGTTCTGCCACCCTGCCTGCCGGACAGTTCGGTCATCTGGACAAGCCTGGCTGATCGCCTCGCCTCCACCTTGACCACCGACGGACCATTGCATAGTATTACTGTAGGAGTATTACTATGCGTGTAACGGAAAAGGGACAAGTGACGATCCCACAGTCGATCCGCAACGCCCTAGGGATCACCCCGGGCACCGAGGTGGAGTTTGAACTGAAGGGTGACCAGGCGCTGGTACGGCGCGTGATTCGTCCGGAGGTTGTAGCGGAACGGATGGAGCGCTACGCGGGGCGCGCTGACGTGGGCATGTCCACCGATGAGATTCTGGCCCTCACCCGCCAATGAAACAAGCACTTGTTGATTCCAGCGTAGTGCTGGACCTCCTGACCCGAGATCCGCGCTTCTTCACGCCTTCAAAGGAGACGCTTGTGCGGTGGGGCAGCACCCACATCCTGAGTATCAATGCGGCGATCTATGCCGAGGTCTCTGTCGGATTTCATACCATTGAGTCCCTGGAGGCGGCCGTAACCGGGGTGGGGTTCCGTGTGGTACCTATTCCTCGGGAGGCGCTGTTTCTCGCCGGAAAGGCGTTTGTGGCATACCGGCGCCGCGGAGGGAGCAGGACAAGCCCGTTGCCGGACTTCTTCATTGGAGCCCACGCCGCGGTGGCGGGTCTGCCCCTGCTTACCCGCGACCCGGCCAGGGTCCGCCGAGAGTTTCCCACGGTGGAGATTGTTGAGCCGGAATCGCCGGACCCGTCATGAGGATCCTTCGGGATACACATATCGAACTCTGGGCGGCTGCCGAATGGTAATGGTGTAGCTTTCATACGCACGTCTACATATCCTTGACGGCTTACTGCAGTATGCATACTAAATTAGTATGCATAGTTCTATCGGTGAACGAGGACAGATTACGATTCCAAAGGCGGTGCGGCGGGAGTTGGGCCTTCGGCCGGGGATGCGTCTGGAAGTATCGGTGGAGAACGGCGCGGTGACGCTTCGGCGACCGGGGATCGACGGTGCCCTGGAAGCGTGGGAGGGCACCGCCGAGAATCCCTACGACTCGACGGATGCGTATCTCCGCACGTTGCGGGACGAGTCATGACGAGCGCGGTGGACACGTCGGTCCTGATCGACGTCCTTGCCAGGGACCCAGCGTATTCCACCTCCTCCCGTTACGCCCTCACTCAGGCGAGTCGAGTAGGCGCACTTATCGTCTGCCCGGTGGTAGTCACGGAGCTCCGCCCCGCCTATCGGGACGACGCACAGGTACGACGCCTCCTTCTCAACCTGGAGATTCACGTGGTTGATATGAATGCACAGGACGGATTAGCCGCGGGGAGGATTCAGCGCGCATACCTCCACGCCGGCGGCCGCCGGGGTCGGGTGGTCGCGGATTTTCTGATCGGCGCGCATGCCCGCAACCACGCGACGCGCCTCATCGCCCGGGACAGAGGATTCTTTCGGGATTATTTTGAAGATTTGGAGGTCTGGTATCCTGATGGTCCTGAGAACACTGCTCCCCTGAGGTAATCGACGCCCGAAGGTGTCTGGGACGCCCACGTGCGGTAGCTTGCTTCGTCGACTGCGCCGCGTCGTTGGCGTAAACCAAGACATTGGTGTCGAGAAAGACGTTATCGCTCATGAAGCTCGTCTCGCGATCAATCGCGATCTTCTTGGCGCGCTTCAGAAGGTCGTCGTCGGAATAACCTGCCCTACCTGTACGTCCTTCGCGGGACCGTCCGTGGCGAAGAGCGATGTCCGAGATTGGCGACATGAACGTTCGATCACGGACTACGACCACCGGGCGGTGTGGTAGGGAGAAGCCAACGTGCGGGAACATGTATGCCGTCCAGGGCATCCGCGAGCGGAACTTGACTGGAACGCCAATTCTGACTAAGCTTAGTCAGGATGAAGCAGGTAAACATGTTGGAAGCCAAGACGCACCTCTCGCGACTTATCGCCGATATTGAGGAACATCGGGAAGAGGGTATCATTATCGCGCGGAACGGCCGTCCGGTAGCCCGGTTGGAAGCAACTGAATCGACCGATGGGGAGGGGGCCGTACGGCGGATCGGTGCTGCTCGTGGCGCCTTTGAGGTGCCTGACGAAATTGACACCCCCTACGGCGATCTCGCGGATCTGTTTGGTGGAGCTGCCGGCGACCGGTCCGATCCGTCATGAGGCTCCTTCTTGACACGCATATCGCCCTGTGGGCCGTTACGGATTCACCGCGTCTCCCGGAGACCGCGCGAAGCGTGATTTTGGCCCCGCAGAATGAGGTTTGGATAAGCGCGGCATCGATCTGGGAAATCTCAATTAAGCACGCCCTCGGTCGTGGCGGGATGCCGATTTCCGGAACCGAAGCGGTCCATTGGTTTACCGTTTCCGGGTACCGGGACCTCTCGATTACGTCGACCCACGCCGCGGCAGTTGACGCGCTTCCCACGATTCACCGCGATCCCTTCGACCGGATCCTCATCGCCCAGGCGCAGACGGAGCCGCTTCGATTGGTAACCCATGACGAGGTGATTGCGCGGTATTCCGACGTCGTGATGGTGGTATAGCGGTTGACCGCAGCGGCAACGACTTGGGCCTCCCAGTACGAGATCTGATACAGCTGCTGCTGGCGCAGTGCATCGTAGAAAAGACCGGCATCCAGATCCACCACGGTCATCAAACTGAACAACTCAGCTTCCCGCCGAGCCGTGGCGATGGATAGGGGCGTGCGCATCTTGCGGGTGACGGCAACCCAGAATTTACTGAGAACCTGAACGGAGATGACTCCGGTCCCCGCGAAAAACACGTCTCTAATGAGCAGTAAGCGCCTGTGCGGTAGGTTGCTTTCCCGACTCCGCCACGTCGTTGGCGTAAACCAGACGCCGGTATCAAGAAGGACGGTACCGCCCCGCCCGCACGTCCTTGATTCTGACCATTTTTGTGGTCATACTGTACGCATGAAGACCCTGGCAAAAAGCGAATTCAAGGCACGGATGCTGGAGATCATGCGCGGAATCGAGGCGACCGGTGAGGAGATAGTCGTTACGGACCACGGGAGGCCGTGTATCGTGGTGGGGCCATATGTGGCAAAGCGCGATGTCCGGGAGGTCTTTGGCGACATGAGCGGCCGGCTGGTACTTCACGAGGATCCGGATCTGCCGACGGAAGCCGAGTGGGTGGACGAGTGGAATGACACCTGATCCGGTGGATCCGATCGAGGTCGTGGTCCTCGACACCTCGGCGCTGTTGTATTGGACGCTCGCGCCCGAGCGACTTACTCCCCGGGCACACGGATATATCGACGCCGCGATTGAGGTACAGGTTCTTTCAGTTTCTCTATGGGAGATCGCCCTGAAACACCGCAAGGGTGCTCTGGAGCTCCCCGGCCCGATGGAGGAATACCAAAAGCGTCTATTCACGGTGGAGCGGCTGAACATCCGTAGTCTCGACGGCACCCTCGCGGTCGCCGGAGCGTTGCTGGACTGGGCGCACCGTGATCCCGCGGATCGGTGGATCACCGCCCTGGCGATGCACCGTGAGTCGCCACTCGTAACCTCGGACCGCGCGATCAGGGACTACTACCACCGGGCGGTGTGGTAGGGAGCAGCCAAGGTGCCGGGACATCTCAAGGGTAATTCTCGACAATCCCTCGCAGCCGAAGGCGCGAAGGGCCGCAGCTTCACATATGACGTTTTCCCAAGGACGTTGTATTATGTGGGTGAAGATTCGTGTGTCTATTAAATGAAGACGTCAACATCGAAATTCCGCACGATGCTGTGCTGCGATTTGGTAACGCTGGAAGGTTAAGTCGCTTGCATTATTTGGGTCGGTGTTGCGAGACGATTTTAACCAACCCGTATCGCCGTCGTGAGATTCTTGCACACAACAAGGTCATTTATGCCGTCTAAAGACCAAGGATTCCTATGGGACATTTCGCAAGCCTGCAGCGACAACTCATAGCCATCGGTGAAGCTGCCGCTCATCTCTCGGATAAAACGCGTACCGCACAGCCCGATATTCCATGGTCCAGCATCATAGGACTCCGGAATATCTTGGCACACGAGTACGGTGAAGTGCTCAACCAGAGAGTTTGGGCTGTTGTGACCCGTCGAGTACCCAAAAAAAGAGAAACGTTGATGCGTTGTTGGGCTCCCTTGAGAATCCCACGGATTCTTGAAGAAACACCAGAAGCCGGCGTCCAGACCCCGCCGCGCCCTTGAAAAGTGCAAACAAAATGTTTTCACCGGCTTTCGCCGGTATTCGCCGGTC
>JAWOCO010000352.1:0-13646 GCA_046483765.1 Alkalispirochaeta sp.
TTTGACAGCACAAATTCGCCATGGTATTCTCGGAGTTGGTTGTATTATGCAACCAAGAGGAAAACCTAATAGGAGGTACTATGTTTAAGAGAACAGTTGCAGTGCTCGTAGTGGCACTGTTCGCGCTGCCCATGGCGTTTGCCGGTGGACAGCAGGAAGGCGGACAGCAGGCTGCTGATCCCGATCGCGACTACACGGATAACGAGTGGACCGATGGTCAGGATCTGTCGGGGACTACCGTTAACATCTTCGGCGCGTTTGTGGATGAAGATGCTCGTCGCTTCAATCGCTCAATGGAGCCCTTTGAAGAGGCTACCGGTATCAACGTCGAATACGAAGGAAGTGGTGACTTCGAGACGCTGATCACCGTCCGCTCCGAGGGTGGAAGCCCGCCGGACATCGCCGCATTCCCCCAGCCCGGTCTTGCTCGTGACCTGGTAAACGGTGGGTATGTCTATGACATGCAGGACTGGCTCGGTATGGATTATCTCTCCGATCAGTACAATGAAGCGTGGACCAACCTTGCGGACATCGGTGGAATCCAGGCGGGTGTCTGGTATCGCGCCAGTGTGAAGAGCCTCGTGTGGTACAACCTGCCGACCTTTGAAGCGGAAGGCTATGAGGAACCTGAGACGTGGGAAGAGATGCTCGAACTCAGCGACCAGATGGTAGCCGACGGCTACACTCCCTGGACGATCGGTATTGAGAGCTCCGGTGCCACCGGATGGGTCGCCACCGACTGGATCGAGGACATCATGCTCCGTATTCATCCGCCCGAGGTGTACGATGAATGGGTCGCCGGTGAACTTCCCTTCAACAGCCCGGAAGTCAAGGAAGCGGTTGATTACATGACTGAGATCTGGTTCAACGAGGACTACGTGCTCGGTGGCCGCGAGGGCATCGTGCTGACGCCTTTTGGTGACGCGCCGACTCCCATGACGGTAGATCCGCCGGCGGCTTTGATGCATCGCCAGGCGTCCTTCATTACCGCCTTTTTCCCGGAAGAGGGAGATGAAGTGGGTGAAACGATCGGGTTCTTCTACCTGCCGCCGATCGATGAAGACCTGGGACGCCCCGTTCTTGGCGCTGGTGACCTGATGGGTGCCATGCAGGACCGACCCGAGGTTCGCGCGGTCATGCGTTACCTCAGTACCGGTGAGTCTACCCGGGCGTGGCTGGAATCCGGTGGATTCGTATCACCCCATGCGGATACTCCGCTTGACTGGTATCCCACTGTGGCTGATCGGGGTATTGCCGAGATCCTGCAGAACGCGACCACGTTCCGTTTCGACGCCTCCGACCTGATGCCGGGTGCCGTGGGCGCCGGTACGTTCTGGAGCGAGTTCACCGCCCTGGTGAATGAAGAGGACGCGGATCTGGACGAGTTGCTGACCAACATCGATGAGAGTTGGCCGAACAACTAAGTAGGTGATGTGTTTGTATGCCGGTCGGGGTGGCTCACGCCATCCCGCCGGTTTTTTTCGCGCAACGTAAATCGCAAATACTGGATTTCACCGCGGGGGTGTTATGAGTGATGTGGAAGTAAAGAACAGACCGCTCCAAGTGCTTGTGTCACTTGCGATAGCGGCCGTGCTGTTCGTGATATTCGCGTGGAGTTTCAACTTCATGCGCAGCGGAGACGCGCCGAGGTTGCTGATCGCTATCGTGGCCTTGGTGGTAGGCGTCGGTGGGATCTGGGCGCTGTATTTGACGGTCGATAACCTGATCACGCAACTGCCGATCAGGGCACGAGACATGTTGAGGCCCTACGTGTTTATCACGCCGGCATTTCTCATTTTGTTGGTCTATATTATCTATCCCACGCTGCGGACGATCTGGGTCAGTTTCTTCGATTATCGTCGTGGGGGAACGCCGAGCAATTTCGGTATTCAAAACTATGCGCGCGCGTTTCAGGATCCGGCGCTGCTCATGGCGATCCGGAATAACATCTTGTGGCTGATCTTTGTCCCGCTCTTTGCCGTTTCCCTGGGACTGATCATCGCCGTCCTGGTGGACCGGGTCAAATGGGAGAAGTACGCCAAGTCACTGGTATTTCTGCCGATGGCGATCTCCTTTGTGGGCGCCTCGGTGATCTGGCGGTTTGTGTACTACCGGGCCAACTTCGGCGAACAGATCGGACTCCTGAACGCGATCGTCGTCGCCCTGGGTGGCGATCCGGTGGGATGGCTCCGGATGGAGCCGTGGAATAACTTCTTTCTGATCGCGATTATGATTTGGCTCCAGACCGGATTTGCCATGGTGATTCTCTCCTCGGCGGTCAAGGGCGTACCTTCCAGTCTCCTGGAGGCAGCACGAATCGACGGTGCCGGAGAGTTCCGCATCTTCTTCCAGGTAATCATTCCGTTCGTCAGTGCGACGATCCTTACGGTGACAACTACGATTCTCATCCTGGTACTCAAGATCTTCGACGTCGTATTCGTGATGACCAGTGGCCGTTTTAACACCGACGTGGTGGCGAACATGATGTACAACCAGATGTTCTCCCAGGGTGAGTACGGCCGCGGGGCGGCGCTGGCGGTGATCATCTTCATTGCGGTGACCCCCATTATGATTCGCAACATACGCAGCATGAAGGACGCGTGAGGAGGCTCTGATGTCTGATACGTTTGAACTACAGAAAAGAAAGAAGACCTCCAAGGAGATTTGGGGGCGAATCCTCCTCAATCTGGCGATCGTCGTGATCGTTGTGCTGTGGACGATTCCCACGTTTGGTTTGCTGGTGAGCTCCTTTCGGGAGCCGGCGGCGATTAACAGTAGCGGCTGGTGGACCGCCATTCTCCAGCCCTTTACCAACGGGCAGTGGACGCTGGATAACTACATCTTCGTCATCACCGAAGACGGCATGGGAGGGGCCTTCCTTAACAGCCTGCTGGTGACGATTCCCGCCACAGTGATTCCGATTACGATCGCGGCGTTCGCGGCGTATGGCCTGGCGTGGATGAACTTTGCCGGCCGGCGACTCATGTTTATCCTGGTGGTGGGACTGATGGTGGTGCCGCTGCAGACATCGCTCCTGCCGCTGTTCCGGTTGTACAACAACGCCGATCTCAACGGTACCTACTTGGGAATCTGGCTGGCGCATACCGGATTCGGGCTGCCTCTAGCCACCTATCTGCTCTACGGCTACATTTCGCAGATTCCCCGCGATCTGATCGAGGCCGCCGAGGTAGATGGTACCACCCCCATGACCAAGTTCATCTACCTGGTGATGCCCCTGTCCGTGCCGGCGGTGGCGTCCTTCGCAATCTTCCAGTTCCTGTGGGTCTGGAATGATCTGTTGGTGGCGTTGGTATTCCTGGGGACCGGCCGTGATGTGGCGTTGGTGACAACCCGACTAGCCGAAATGGTAGGGTCTCGCGGGCAGGACTGGTATGTGCTGACCTCCGGTGCGTTCCTGACGATGACGATGCCCCTGGTGGTGTTCTTCGGATTGCAACGGTACTTTGTCCGTGGCATGATGGCGGGATCCGTTAAAGGGTAAATCAAGACTAACTGAGATTTTCAGTTGCGGCGGCATCCAGCGGGTATGCCGCCTTTTTTTTGGAAAGAGCCGATGAAACTCAAGAACAACGTAAACAGCGACAACGCCTGGGAGATCCACGAGACCCAGTTCATTCCCGAGCAGGTGGTTACCACCGGCAGCAACTACATGATCGGCAACGGGTACCTCGGTTATCGGGGAACGTTTGCCGACGATGGTCGTGAGCAGTACGTGGCGTGCATCGTTTCGGATACCTATGACAACGCCGACGGCGTCTGGAAGGAACTGGTCACCGCCCCGAATGGGCTGTTCACCGAGGTGGCGGTGAACGGAACGCCGCTTCACTGGCGAGATGCGCAGTGGTCACAGTACCGTCGCGCCCTGAACTTCCGCTACGGCGGATGGAGCGTGGACGCCACCTGGAAGGAGCACGGCCTGCAGATCCGGGAGGAGCGGTTCGCCGGCTACGATGACCTGCACCGCATCTCATCCCGCATGCATATTACCGCCCACCGGGCCATGAAGCTCTCCCTCCGCACCGGAATCGATGGCGATGTGTGGAGCCTCAACGGGGAGCATTTCTCCGCCTATACGCCGGGTGAGGACGGCGAGGAGCTGGAAATCGCCTGCGTCACCGGCGAGCACGGCTACGATGTGGTGGTGCGGGAAGTCTCCCGTCTGGCGTTCACCGACGGCATGAATGTGGCCAGTCGCCTCACGGACTCCGGCGAGCGCATGATCGTCCGTACCTTTGATCTGGAACTCGAAGCGGACCAGACGATCGTCCTCACTAAGTACGCCGCGGTGTACACCACCAACGACCTGAGGACCAGCGCCAACCCCTTCACCCAGGTGACGCCGCCGGAGGAGGCGCCGGCTCCGGGATACGTGGGTATCGCCCCGGGAGAGCGCTCCCGCACTGCCGGTAGCGTGAAAGACACCGACCGACCGGCACTTTCCGCGGTGCAGGCGGCGGCCTCCGCCTCCCTCACCAACGCGCTGGATCAAGGGTGGGAGGCGCTCTCCCAGGCGCACTGTGAGGAGTGGGAACGGCGCTGGAGCGACATGGACGTGAAGATCTCCGGCGATGAAGTGGCGCAGACGGTACTTCGCTACAACCTCTACCACAACATCATCGCCACCCCGGCGCATACCGATCATCTGCCGATTGGCGCCCGGGGCCTCTCGTGCCAGTCATACCAGGGAGCCGCGTTCTGGGACCAGGAGGTGTTCAACCTGCCGATGTTTCTCTTCTCCGCACCGGATATTGCGCGGAAGGTGCTCATGTACCGCTATCAGACGCTCAACGGAGCCCGCAAGAAAGCGCGGGAGCTGGGATTTGCCGGGGCCTACTACGCTTGGATCAGCGGCGACAGCGGCGAGGAGATCTGTCCCTCGTTCTTTTTTAAGGACGTTATCTCCGGACGACCGATCCGAACCCACTTCAACGACTGGCAGATTCACGTGTCCCCCGATATCTCATACACGATCTGGAAGTACGTTTCGGTTACCCACGATTATGAGTACCTGCAGAAGTACGGCGCGGAAATCGTCTTTGAGGTGGCGCGCTTTCTCGCCTCCCGGGCCAGTTACCGTCACGACCTTGATCGCTACGAGATCCTCCGGGTTCTGGGTCCGGATGAGTACCACGAAAATGTGGATAACAACTTCTTTACCAACTTTCAGGCGCGTTTCACCACCCGTTACGCCCAGGAGGTGTACTCCTGGATGCGGGAGCACGCGCCGGAAGAACTGAGTGCCCTGGAGGCAAAGATCGGGCTCTCCGATACCGAGGTGGAGCGGTGGCGCCACGTGGCGGACCACCTGTATGTTGCGGAGCCGGAGCCCGATTCCGGGATCATCCCGCAGTTTGACGGCTTCTTTCGGCTTGAAGACACCACCCCGGAAGACCTGAAGTCGCGCCTCCTGGATCCCGGCGAGTACTGGGGCTGGCCCAACGGCGTGGCGGTGCATACCCAGGTGAGTAAACAGGCGGACGTGACCCAGCTGTTCATGCTGCATCCCACCGCCTATGACCGGGAGGTGATGCGGGCCAACTGGGAGTACTACGAACCCCGCACCCAACACGGGTCGTCCCTGAGCCCGGCGGTGTACGCGATCGTCGCCGCCTGGGTGGGCCACATGGAGGAGGCGCAGCGCTACTTCATGAAGTCCTGCACCGTGGATCTGTATAACGACAACAAGGCGGTCAGCGGCGGTACGTTCATCGGCGGGATCCATACCGCCGCCTGCGGCGTGAGCTGGCAGATCGTGGTCACCGGGTTTGCCGGACTGTACCTCACCGAGGGCGGTTTCGGCTTTGCCCCGCACCTGCCGGCTGGATGGGAGTCGCTGTCCTTTGGGTTGCAGCGCTGGGGCGTGCGCCTGCAGGTGACGATCAGTGCCGAGGCTCAGTCGGAGGCCGAAGGTTCGGGTGGAGCCGCAGGCTCGGCTGAGCCCACCGCCGCACCGCCCGTGACCGTCACCGTACGCAGCGCCGCGGAGAGCCCCCGATCGCTCACCGTGGAAGTGGGCGAAACCACGGTGGAAGTTGCTCCCGGCCAGGAGGAGGCGGTACCTTACACCGCATGAGAAATATTCCGCGCGTGGCAATCGTCGGTGCGGGCCTCGGCGGCCTGTCAGCGGCGATTCGCCTCGCCGCCGCCGGTTACCCGGTGAACGTCTACGAGAAGCAATCCGGCCCCGGGGGCAAGGCGTTCTCCGAGCAGATCGGTGAGTATCGCTTCGACACCGGCCCCAGTCTCTTCACCCTGAAGCCGGTCTATGATCGCCTCTTCCAGGAGGCCGGCCGCCGCCTGGAAGATTACATCTCCCTCACTCCGCTCTCGGCGATCTGCAACTACTTCTGGCGCGATGGCACGCGTGCCGTGGCCTACCAGGATCACGAAGCGATGAAGCGCGAGTTCGCCCGCGTCTTTGGCGAGCCCCCGGAACACATCGACCGCTACCTGGACTACTCGCAGCGCATCCACCGCATCACCAGCCATCTCTTTCTCGAGCGCAGTCTGCATGAGTGGTCCACCTACCGCTCCCGGGGGTTTTGGACCTCGCTGGTACAGCTGGGCGGTATCGACGCGCTGCGCACGATGGATCGCGCCAACCGTTCCTTCTTTACCTCGCCTTACCTGCGGCAGTTTTTCGATCGTTACGCCACTTACAACGGTTCCGACCCCTACCAGACCCCGGCCACACTGAACATTATCCCCCACGTGGAGTACGGCCTCGGCGCCTGGGCGGTGGAGGGCGGCATCCACGCCGTCCCCCGCGGTCTGGAACGGCTCGCCCGGGAGCTGGGGGTCCAGTTTCACTACGGGGCTTCGGTGGATCGGATTATGACGAACCACGAAGGCGCGGCGCCGCGCCGGCCCGGCCACCGTTCAGCCGTGACCGGCCTGGTGGTGGCGGGAGAACCTGTTCCTGCCGAAGTGGTCATATCCAACGCCGATGTCACCACCACCTACGAGCGGCTGCTCCACGATACGGAGGCGCCCCTCTACAAGCGCTACCGCCGCCTGGAGCCCTCCAGCTCGGGTCTCGTCTTCTACTGGGGAATCCGGCGACGCTTTTCGGAGCTCGGCCTGCACAACATCTTCTTCTCCGATGACTACCAAGGTGAGTTTCAGCAGATCTTCCAGGAGGAGCGCTGCCCCGATGACCCCACGATCTACCTCAACATCACCGCCAAGGAGGGCAGCCCCGGGGACGCTCCGGTGGACGGGGAGAACTGGTTTATCTTGGTAAACGCCCCCTGGGATAACGGCCAGGACTGGGAGGCGGAGGCGGAGCGCGTCCGTGGCGCGGTACTGAGGCGGCTCAGCACCGAGCTGGGTACCGATCTGGAACCGCTGATCGAGGTGGAGTCGCGAATGCTGCCCCCGGATATCGCGCAGCGCACCGACTCCTTCCGCGGCAGCCTCTACGGAATCTCCTCCAACTCCCGGGCGGCGGCGTTTCTGCGCCACCGCAACCGCTCCCGTCGCTATCGGGGCCTCTACTATGTCGGGGGGAGCGCGCACCCCGGCGGGGGAATGCCCCTGGTAGTGCTGGGCGGCGGCATCACCGCCGACCTGGTGCAACGCCACCATCCGGTGGCGTAAACCTTATCCTTGCGCTCATGTAGATCCCGGCGTAGGGTATACGTGCAGGAGGTGCCGATGAACATCGTCGTGATTACAGAGACTGCCCCTGATGAGCCCCGGGTGGCGCTGGTGCCGGCGGACGTGCCGGGACTGACCAAAACCGGTGCCACCGTGGTGGTAGAGGCCGGTGCCGGGAGTGCCGCCGGGTTTACCGATGAAGAATACGTGGAAAAGGGTGCCCAGATCGTTTCGCGCGCGGAAGCGCTGCAACAGGCGGATGTCCTGTGTGCGGTACGCATCGCCGCCGCCGCTGATCCCGCCGCCGCCGGCGGTGTGGTGGAGCAGGTGCCGGAGGGTGCCGCCGTGGTGGCGCTGATGAATCCCTACGCTTCCCACCCCGATTTCACCGTGATGGCGCAGCGCAGGCAGCGCGCCTTCGCCCTGGAGCGGATTCCCCGCATTACCCGGGCGCAAAGTATGGATGTGCTTTCCTCGCAGGCAAACATCGCCGGGTACCGCGCGGTGCTGCTGGGAGCCACTGCCCTGCCGAAGCTATTTCCCATGATGATGACCGCCGCGGGAACGGTGGTGCCGGCGCGCGTCTTCGTCGTGGGGGTGGGGGTGGCCGGTCTGCAGGCGATCGCCACCGCCAAGCGTCTCGGCGCGGTGGTCAGCGCCTACGATATTCGACCGGCGGTGAAAGAGCAGGTACAGAGTCTCGGGGCACGCTTCGTGGAAATCGAACTGGACTCCGGGGACACCGAGACCAGCGGCGGCTACGCCCGGGAGATGGACGAGGAGTTCTACCGCAAACAGCGAGAGAAGATGCTCGAGGTCGTGGCCGAAACCGATGTGGTGATTACCACCGCCGCCATTCCCGGCAAGAAGGCACCGATTCTCGTGACCAAAGAGATGGTAGAGGGGATGGCCCCCGGGACCGTGGTGGTGGACCTGGCGGCGGAGCGCGGCGGCAACTGTGAGCTTACCAAAGCGGGAGAGACGGTGATCCACGGGGGCGTGCGAGTTCTTGGTCCGGTCAACCTTGCCGCTGAGGCGGCGCACCACGCGGCACAGCTCTTTAGCCGGAACGTGGCCACCTTCCTCAAGGAACTCATCAGCGAGGAGGGATCGCTCACGGTGGACACCGAGGATGAGATTGTGGCGGCCACCTTGATTATCGATGAGGGTGGCGCCCGGGGAGCCGAGCTTGCCGAGACGCTGGAGATCGCCGCCGCTGCTACTGCCCCGAAGGCCGCGCCGGGGACGGAGGAATAGAGATGGATTTTGTCGCAATTATAACGATCTTCGTGCTGGCGATCTTTGTGGGTTTCGAGGTGATCACGAAGGTGCCCCCGATTCTGCACACCCCCCTCATGTCCGGGTCCAACGCGATCTCCGGCATCGCCGTGGTGGGCGCGTTAGTGGCGGTGGGGACCGGGGAGTCCCCGCTTACCGTGTGGTTGGGCTTTGCGGCCCTGGTATTCGCCACCATTAACGTGGTGGGCGGCTTCCTGGTGACGCATCGGATGTTGAGCAAGTTTCGCAAGAAGGAGCAGTCATGACGGCAACGGTAGTGAATCTGGCCTATCTCCTCTCGGCGATTCTGTTCATCGTCGGGCTCAAGGGGCTTTCCCATCCGCGCAGCGCGGTTCGGGGCAACATCACCGGCTCGCTGGGGATGCTCCTGGCGATCGTGGCCACTCTGGTGGCGCAGGATATTCTCCATCCGATTCTGATCGTAGCGGGACTCGCTCTGGGATCGCTTATCGGGGCGGTGTTTGCCCTGAAGATCAAGATGACCGCCATGCCTCAGCTGGTGGGGTTATATAACGGTTTTGGCGGTATCGCCAGCGTCCTGGTGGCGGGGGCGGTGCTCTATCAGTCGATGAACACCGGACTCAGTGGGACCGGCCTGGAGAGCGCCGGCGCGGCGGGACCCGCGGCACCGGCGGCGTTGCAGTTTCTCATCGCCACCGTGGCGGGGGGCCTGGTGGGGGGCGTGACGTTCTTTGGTTCCCTCATCGCCTTCGGCAAGCTCCAGGGTGTGGTGAGCGAGAAGCCGCTGCGTTACCCCGGAGAGCAGGTGGTCAAGGTGCTGGTGGCGGCGGCGGCGATCGCCACCGGTGTCCTGGTGGTGCTCAACCCCGGGGAGATCGTCTACTACTGGGTCCTGGCGGGTATCGCCTCCCTCCTGGGGATTCTGCTGGTCATGCCGATCGGCGGGGCGGACATGCCGATCGTCATCGCCCTGCTCAACTCCTACTCCGGTATCGCCGCCGCCGCCACGGGCTTCGTGCTTACCAACACGGTGCTCATTATCGCCGGCTCCCTGGTGGGTGCCAGCGGTCTAATTCTGACCAATATCATGTGTCGGGCGATGAACCGTTCCCTGGCTAACGTGCTCTTCGGCGGGGTCGGGGCGGCCCCAGCGGCGCAGGAAGATGATGACGATATCTACGCCGGTCGCGTGAAGAGTACCTCCCCGGAAGAGGTGGCGATGATCCTCAAGACCGCGCAGAAGGTGTCGTTTGTTCCCGGCTACGGTATGGCGGTGGCCCGGGCACAGACACCGGTGCGCCTCCTGAGCGAACTCATGGAGGCGGACGGCATTTCGGTGGAGTTTGGGATTCATCCCGTGGCGGGGCGCATGCCCGGTCACATGAACGTGCTCCTGGCGGAGGAAAATATCTCGTACGATAAGCTCCGGGAGATGGACCAGATCAATCCGGAGTTTCCCAACACCGATGTGGTAATCGTCCTCGGCGCCAATGATGTGGTCAATCCGCTGGCCCGGGACTCCGCGGGAACACCGATCAGCGGCATGCCGATTCTCAACGTGGATCAGGCGCGCACCGTGGTGGTAATCAAGCGCAGTCTGAGCCCCGGATTCGCTGGGATCAAGAACCCCCTGTTTGCCGCGGACAACACGCTCATGCTCTTTGGTGACGGAAAGAAGATGATGGAAGGCTTAGTATCGGCGTACAAAGACGCATGACCGCGCGCGGGATCGTGCGGTTTCTGGCCACCGTGCCGATCCGCCTCTACCAGCTGCTGATCTCGCCGCTGTTTCCCTCGCATTGCAACTACTATCCCACCTGCTCGGAGTACTCCCGGCAGGCGGTGGTGCGTCACGGGGTGTTCAAAGGCCTGCTCATGGCAGCGATGCGTATCGGACGCTGCTCTGCGCGGTTCTACGGTGGCGATGACCCCGTGCCGCAGGAGTTCAACTTCGAGACGCTTCGCAGTGAGTACCCGGCGCGGTCGGTGAAGCGCCACCTACACAAGTGAACGCCTCTCCGACACGCCGGGGAATTACTACCCTCAATCGATGCCTTCAATTGACAACTGTTGAGGATCGGCCCATGATCCGCTGCTATGGAAGAGGCTGAGACAACACCCCTCTCCCGGGCGCCGTCGGGCGTTCCGGTGGTGGTGGCACGACTGGACGGGGGCGAGGGGTTTCGAAGTAAGGTCATATCGATGGGGCTGGTGCCGGGAAAAACGGTGACGGTGCGCTCCTCCGGCAAGCGAGGACCCCTGGTAGTGCAGATTGACGGCAGCCGCGTGGGGCTGGGCCGGGATGTGGCCGAACGGATCATGGTGAAGACGGCGTAACATGCGGTGTGCCGAGCGCGCCGGTGCGCTGCGCGTCACGTGCCGGAAAAACTGGCCCCACGCAGCTGGCTCCACGTCAACTGGCCACAAAAAAAGGTCATCCTCGGGGATGACCTTTTCTGATTCAACGTGTCGCTCACGGAGCGATCGGCGTTCTCAGGAGGTAACGTCCTTGAGTTGCAGCCCCTCTTTACGCAGATAGGGCATCAGACCGATTTTGCTGACGGTCCGCAGGGCGCGGGTGCTCATTTTAATGCGCACAAACCGTTTCAGCTCCGGAACGTACAGGCGCTTGACCTGAATATTCGGGCGCTGCCAGCGCTTACTCTTATTGTGGGCGTGCGACACATTGTTGCCGGATAATGGCTTCTTGCCGGAAATTGCACAACGACGGCTCATGATGACGCTCCTTTTAGACTTTTCCCGACTCTTTGAAGAGCACGTGCTTTCGGACAAACGGATCATATTTCATGAACTCCATCTTATTGGGAGTGTTCCGCTTGTTCTTTTGGGTGTAATAGCAATATCCGCTCTCCGTCGATTTAAGACGGACGCGTACCAGATTACCTTTCTTCGCCTTAGCCACTGTTACTCTCCTATCGTTCTTTCGGGAGCACTATAGCTATCACAGAACCGATGCGGAGGTCAAGCGAGCGTGCTCCTGCAGATGACGCACCGCCACATCCCACTTGTAGGTGTTCCCCCGCGGATCCACCGTGGTCACTCGGTAGAGGCTGTTATAACAGTAGAACTCCAGGTGCTCGTTGTTCTGCACGTTCATCCCCTCGATCTCCACTACCGGAAACTCCCACGCGTCCCCCTCCTCCGGATGGAAGCGAATCACCTCCGGGAAGAACTCCAGGCGTCCCGTGCCAATCGACTGCAGCGGAAGCGCTTTGTACCCCTCCTGCACCTTCACCGCCGGCTCCAGCAGAATCGGCTCCGGGGTGCCGCCGCCGGCGACGATCCGATCCAGGTGCGCCCGAAACTCTCCCAGCTGCCACACGTTCCAGTCGCGGATCGTTTCGAATCGCAGGGCGCCGTGACGCGCTTCAAAGAAACCGTACGGCGTGAAGTGGACGGAGTAGCCACAGGATGTGCAGGTGAGTCGCCGGCGGTGAGAGCGGAGTGTACCGATATCGTGACAGGCGGGGCACACAAACAGTGCTCGCTCCAGATATTCCGCCTGGCGGGCGCCGCGAAACCGTACCCGGGCGCGGCGCTGATACTCGAAGGCATCAAAGGCGAGAGCCGCGCGGATTGTGCTCCGGACTTCCTCTACGGAGGCCTCTTTGAGATCTTCCTCGCTAAAGAGGCGGCTAAAAAATATGCGAATCTCCCCTCGGCGGATTCGGCGTCCCCAGCGGGGCCAGGAAAAATAGGCACCCCGAATCTGAGCCACATAGACGGGAATTTTCAGCGATTTCACCAGCTTGTCGGTGGCCTTGACGATGGGCAGCTCCGAGCCGTCCCAGGAACTCTGCCCCTCCGGGAAGATACCGATAATTCCGTTCTCCCGCTTCACCGCCACGATTCGCTTTACCGTGTCCAGATCGGCCACAACCTTGGTCTTGGGAATGACTCCCACCAGCCCCAGCACGAATGACAGAAAGCGGGACCTGATTTGGGAGTCGGAGATGACGTACTGTACCGGGCGCCTGATAAAGATCGCCACGATAAACGGATCGATGACCGAACTGTGATTGCCCAGTAACACCATGGGTCCGTTGTAGCGATTCACGACGTCCAGGTTCTCGGTCTTTACGTTGAAGAGATTCTTGAGTACAAGCCGGACGAGAAACCTGAGGATTCGCACTGCAGGACGATTCGGGCGGCTTCTGCGCCGTTCCCGTCGGCGATCGCGGCGTTTGCGACGCTTCTGCTGTCGTTCGTTACTCATCGGATGCTTCCTTCCAACTCTCCCGCTGCCCGTGGCGCGCGCTACTCGTCGCACGTCGTGCGTCGCACGTCACACATCACCCTGCAGGTGCCGGTCCCCACGTTTCCGGTGAACCGGTATTATAGGGGCATGTTATCGAAAACGGAATACCCACCCCGGCTGGTAACCGCCGCGGTGCTCGCGGGAGCGTCCCTGGTAACGATCCTGGTGGCCTTTGCTCCCGATATATCGATCGCGCCCATCGACATGGGTAGCGTGTTCTATGTGGTATTTGTCATGCTCCACCCGGCGTGGGCGGTGTCGCTTCTGGCAGGAGGTCCCTACAAGCCCGTTGATCCGGCGCAGCAGCGGCGGGCAGCGGAGATCCTGTTCTTTTTCGGACTGTTTCTCTTTCTCTTCGCCTACATCTTTGCCAGCAACGCCAACATGGATTACGTGCAGCGTTTCATCGCCGCCGGAGGTAATCTGCAGCTCGCCCCGGATACCGCCACCGAGCGGCTCATTGCCGGCGGGCGCTATGTGCCGTTGC
>JAWOCO010000006.1:0-3854 GCA_046483765.1 Alkalispirochaeta sp.
TGCCGAAGGGCAGAAAGGTGAGTCCCGCGCTCCCAATGGGAGCCTCCTCCGCCAGGGCGTTCACCCGCTCATAGGGTACTGGCGCCGCCGAGGAACCGGCGGAGGTCGCGCCACCACCCGCACCCGGGAACGGATCCAGCACGTTCTCCCGGACCCACCGGTTGAGAATACCAGTGCCGTTGAGCACCTGCAACACGCCGTAGCGCGCCAGATCCTTGCGATGGTTCACATGGAGAAAGGTATTCACCCGACTCTTCTCGTCCCACACCGGCGAGTCCACCACGCCGTAGATCACACCGGAGGTACCGGCGGTGGCGGCGATCTCTCCCGGGTTGAGGACGTTGAGCGAAAGGGCGTTATTGGGCTGATCTCCGGCGCGGTAGGACACCGGCGTACCGGCGGGAATTCCCAGCTCACCGGCAACTGAAGCGCCCACGCGGCCGTGGTCGCCGAAACTCTCCCGCGCCTCGGCCAGCATCTCCCGGTCAAACCCGAAATGGTCCACCAGAAAACCGGCAGGTTCGTCCTTTTGAAAATCCC
Source organism: Alkalispirochaeta sp. (assembly GCA_046483765.1). GTDB lineage: Bacteria > Spirochaetota > Spirochaetia > DSM-27196 > Alkalispirochaetaceae > Alkalispirochaeta. The sequence continues at coordinate 541 of JAWOCO010000006.1, forward strand.
AGAGGATTCCCTCCGACAAGCCGCTCATGGTGGTCAGCACCTCACCGGTGAGGCGGTAGCCCACGTAGTCGCCGGGAAGCATGATCTTCCAGATCTTGCCGTAGACCTCAGGCTCGTTGGCCTTAACCCACGCCAGCTTGGCGGCGGTGAAGTTGCCCGGCGAGTTTAACAGACGCGGCAACACCTGAGCGGCACCACCCAACGCCTCAAAGGCGGCCTCCCCGTAGGAAACCGCCCGGCTGTCACACCAAATAATCGAGGGGCGCAGGGGCGTTCCCTCCCGGTCAATCGCCACCAGTCCGTGCATCTGGTAGGAGATTCCAATGGAGGCCACCGATGTTAGATCGAACTCACGGCTGAGCTTCTGCGTCGCCTCCACCACGTAGCCCCACCACATGGTGGGGTCCTGTTCCGCCCAATCAGCGCGGGGGGCGTTGATCGGCATTTCCGTGTCGGGGGCGGAGGCGGAGCCCACGCGCTTCCCCGAGTCGATATCCACCAGACTCGCCTTAATCGACGAGCTTCCAACATCCAAACCCAGGGCGTAGCGCGCCATTATGAGCTCCTTTTAAGAGGCGGACCGGATCGTTCTATCACCGGCTGTAGGCCCGGTACAGGCATCACCGCGTCCGCCGGGCAAGTTATGCCTTCGTAATCATCTCTGCCAGGCAGTCCGCGGTAAACCCGAGGTGCTTGGCCACATCGTTGCCGGGGCCGCTCTCACCGAAGCGATCGATGGAGAGGATCCGCTCCCGCGGTGCCAGGAACTCCCAGCCCTGCCGAATACCGGCCTCGGCAACCACCACCGGTACACCGGCGGGAATCACCTTCTCCTGCTGGGCGCGATCCTGCGCCTCGAAGAGCTCGCGGCTGGGCATCGAAACAACCCGAACCTTGCGACCGCTCTGCGTGGCGGCTTCCTGCGCCAGGGAGACTTCGCTCCCGGTGGCAACCACCACCACTTCCGGACTCGCCGTGTCATCAACGACGTAGGCGCCACGGCGCATGGAGGCTTTCCAGTCGGAGTCCGCCTTTTTCAGCGTGGGCAGGCCCTGCCGCGTGAGCGCCATGACGGTGGGTCCGTCATGCTCGAGCGCCATGAGCCACGCCTCGTTGGTCTCCTCCCCGTCGGCGGGGCGCAACACCCGCAGTCCCGGGATCGCCCGCAGCGCCGCCAGATGTTCCACCGGCTGGTGGGTGGGACCGTCCTCACCGAGGTAGATCGAGTCATGAGTCATGATGTAGATCACCGGCACTTGCATCAGCGAGGAAAGGCGCAACGCCGGTCGGAGATAGTCGGTAAACACCAGGAAGGTGGCTACGAAGGGACGCAGGCCACCGTGGAGTGCCATGCCGTTTCCGATCGCCGCCATTCCCAGCTCCCGTACGCCGAAATGCAGCGTCCGGCCGCCGGGATTGTCCGGTCCAAAGTCGCCGTACTCCGGGATCGCGGTGTTGTTGGAGGGCTGCAAGTCCGCGGAACCACCCACCACATTGGGGAGCATCTTGGCGATCGCCTGGAGCGCGCCGCCACTGGCCTTGCGCGTGGCAACCTTCTCGCCCACTTCATAGGTGGGAAATCCGATATCCTTGAGGACGTCGCGATAGCCGTTGTTCACCGCCTCGTTCCACTGCGCCAGGAGGCCGGGATTGTCCGCCGCCCACTGGTCGAAGGTGGCCTGCCACTTGGCGTGGCGATCGTGCAGTTCTTTGCGGTACTGCGTAAAGAACTCGGTGGCCGCCGGAGCGATGTAGAACATCTCCTCGGGATTCACGCCGAGTTCTTTCTTGGTGAGCTCCACTTCCTCGTCACCCAGGGCGGCGCCGTGGACGCCGTGGGTTCCCGCCTTGTTGGGTGAGCCACGACCGATGGTGGAGCTCAGCACGATCAAGGTAGGATGGTCGGTGTCCTTCTGCGCGGTAGCAACCTGCGTGCGAATCGCATCCGGATCGTAGGCATCGGCCTCGAGCACCTGCCAGCCGTAGGCGCGGTAGCGAGCCTGAACATCCTCGGTAAACGCCAGTTCGGTGGACCCTTCGATGGAGATCTTGTTGTGATCGTAAAAGGCGATCAGCTTGCCCAATTTTAGGTGTCCGGCGAGAGAGCTGACCTCGGAGGTAATGCCCTCCATGAGACACCCATCACCGACGATCGCGTAGGTATGGTGATCCACGATCGTGTGGTCGGAGGTGTTGAAGCGGGCGGCGGTCATGCGCTCGGCGATCGCCATGCCCACGGCGTTGGCAAGCCCCTGACCCAGCGGCCCGGTGGTGGTCTCCACCCCCACGGTCCAGCCATACTCCGGATGTCCCGGAGTCTTGCTTCCCACCTGGCGAAACTTCTTCAATTCATCCAGTGGGAGATCGTATCCGGAGAGATGAAACAGACTGTACAGAAACATCGATCCATGACCGGCGGACAGGACGAACCGGTCGCGATCGGGCCAGCTGGGGTCGGTGGGGTCGTGTTTGAGAATTTCTCCGTACAGTAGCGCGCCAAGTTCAGCCATGCCCATGGGCATGCCGGGATGTCCGGAGTTGGCTGCCTGTACGGCGTCGATTGTAAGAGTGCGCACCGAAAGTGCGACGGCTTCAAGAGCCTTGTTATCCATGTGAAACGTTCCTCCCGTCTCTGATTATGGGAAGAGTGTACCATGGCAGAGAGATCGAATGCAAAACGTAGCGGTTGTAACCGTTTCTACAATTGGAAATGAAAGACTGTTAGTTCTGGACACCAGTAGTAGGCGGTGGGTTACTGGGGTGCAGCTTATTGGGCGGCGGGTTTATCCACGGCGCGGTTGTTGATGCGGTTCCGCATGCGCTCCCACCCTTCGATGAGTGCCTGCTGCGGGAGAAAACTTAACGTCACGCCAAATACCGCATTGAACTCCTGCTCCCGGAGCAAGTAATTCGTCCCCGCCAACAAACTGACGTTGGTCTGGGGTAGATTGAGAATCCCCACCGCTCCCAGCGTTCCCGCGGGAGAAAAGGTGGCACCCACCTGGAGCAACGATTCCTCCTCGGTGCTGTCGAGCACGGCCTGCAGGGTGGCTATCTCTTGTTGGAGATCGGTTCGGGACTTGGCCAGGGCGGCTTTGTAACTCCGAGAGTCTTCCCGCGCCTCGATTACCGCCCGCCGGAGCGCTTTGTGCTCATCTTCCACCGTTTCGAGCTCAGCCAGCGCCTCATCGAGTTCATCTTGAACCTAACCAACCGCCGCGTCCAGCTCTTCTTGCGTGTAGAGTTCGGAGTTGTTGGACGTCTCTCCACGGGGGTCCTGACCGTCGTGAGCCTGGCGTTCATCCCGCTGATGA
>JAWOCO010000051.1:0-8007 GCA_046483765.1 Alkalispirochaeta sp.
CCACCACGTCGCCGTCGGGAACTGCCAACGCTCCACCGGGAAGAAAATCGTTCTGAACATCGACTACAATCAGCGCTTTCATACTTCTAACTTACTCACATCCCCGGGGAATGCGTCTACCGTGGACCGTTTCCGGAAGGATTTTTGTAGGGGACCGCCTCGTCGAGCATACTGATCTGGGCGCGCTCGTAGGAGTTGATCCGGTCCATGTTGGCGTTGAGGATCGCCTGCATGTGGCGGTCAAAGAAGCGGTGGAGACTGTAGGTGGGAACGGACCGAAATCCCCGTCGCACCTTGTGTTCGGAGCCCATGCCGGGGTCAAAAATCTTTATACCTTCGGCGATCGCCCACTCGATCGGCGTGTAGTAGCACACGTTGAAGTGCAGGTTGGGCCGCTCTTCCCGTGCGCCCCAATAGCGGCCCAACACTCGATCTCCCTTGCGTACGAGAAACGCCAGCGCCAGGGGATCCGCGGACAGATCAAACCCATCACCGTCGGCCTCGGTGGTATCCACCGCCACGGAAAACCACGCGTGTTCCCGCACCGCAGCGGGCATCTCGGTAAAGAACTCGCCGGTGAGAAAGCGGGCGGCAAAGGGCCCAAACTGTGCGTTGGTGCGCAGGTAGTATTCCTCCATGCGCTGAAAGTAGTGCTCCGGTGCCTCGCCGGCGGCCACCATGCGCAGGGCGATCCCCTGGTCTTCCATGCTCGCCCGCTCCCGGCGGATGTTGCGACGCTGGTTCTTCCTGAAGCGGGAGAGATAGTCTTCGAAGTCCATGAAATTCTCGTTGTACCAGGCGTAGCCGTGGTGCTCCCAGGTGGTCATGCCCAACCGCTTCAACCGATCCTGCCACTCCGGCAGCACAAAGTTGAACTGGAGCACCGAGATCTCGTTGTCACGGCAGAACTGTTCGATCGCGGTGAGAATCGGTGCCGCCAGCTCATCCTCTCGGCCGGGGGTGGTAAGAAAGCCAAACGTCGGTGAGGGGCTGGCGGGACTCATGCCGACCATTTTGGGGTAATAGCTGCTGCCGAGCTCTCCGGCCACTTCCGCAAAGGCGAAGTCGAAGACAAACTCCCCCCAGCTGTCGGTGCGAATATACAGCGGCACCGCCGCCACCATGGCGTCTGCCTCACGGACGGTCAGGTGAGAGGGGGTCCATCCGTTCTCCGGGGTAATACTACCGCTCTCCTCCAAATGCTCCAGCCACTCGTGCGTCATGAGGGCGGTGGGGGAGACGGCGGCTAACCCGTTCCACTCGTGGCGATCGATTGCGGCCATTGACTGGTGCCAGTCGTACTGCATGGGTGAAAGCTACTGCCGCGGCACCGCCGACAGCAAGTGCGGTGCCGGCCGGCAGTCCTCCGCGGGTCGTACCCGCGAGCCGGCGCCTCCCCGCGAGCGCCCCGCCGTGGGCCGTACTCGCGCTGCGACCGCAACCCCGCCGCTCAGCCCGGTGGCCACCCCAGTTTGCGGCCCGCCAGGATGTGGGCGTGGATATAGGGTACCGTCTGGAGCGCGTCTTTGCCGGTATTGAACACGACGCGGTAACCGTTCTCCTCCAGATCCAGGGCGCGGGCGGTTGCCGCGATGCCGTGAACGATCTGCCCGATCACCTGGGGATCGTGGTCCGTGGTCTCGGCGATACTCTGCATGCGGGTCCGGGGCACCACCAGGACGTGGGTGGGCGCTTGCGGATTGATATCACGAAATGCAATCACGTGGTCATTCTCGAACACGATATCCGCCTGCGTCTCTCCGGCGATAATCTTGTCAAAAATCGTCTCTTCCATGGATGGTATCGTACCGCCGGTAGGGTGGTGACGCTACCCCCTGGAAGCGCTGGGAAGCGCGGGGACGCATTGGGGCTCGCCGGGACACGGAGGAGCCGGTCCTACGGAGAGCCCCGCCCCCTATCCGCTCCGGCGATCGTATCACCGCCATCTACCGGATACGCCGGTGTGCCCCGCCCCCTATCCACTCCGGCGATCGCGGTATCCCCCGGTGCCGGCGCCGCTACGGCAACTGGTGCACCCCAACACATGCACGTGTTTGCGGGTACCCTTCGTGAACATTCGGGCCACCACGAACCCGTCCTCCGGAATTTCGTGCCGACATACGGGGCACACCCGCTGATAGCGGGCGTTGGCAGGATAGCAGTAGGGACAGCCGAACATGTGCACCACTGAGTCCTGGGCGCTTTTATCCTCTCCGGAATAGACTACGGTGTGCACCGTTTCTCCCGGTTCCAGGAGCGTGTGACAGAGGGGGCACGGTTTCATTACCTTGAGCTGATTCCGGGACCGCCCCGCCATGCGATCCGATAGGGCGGAGTAGTCGCTGCGGCGGAGATGGATCAGACTGATCAGTAGCGCGGCAACGATTCCCGCCAGAATAAGCAACAGTGTGAACTCGATGACGCACCTCCAGATTGCAGGGTACACTGATTGTATGGCGCGTCTCTATATTATCGCAACGCCTATCGGCAACCTCGGAGATATCACCTACCGGGCGGTGGAGATCTTGCGCTCGTCCCGGGCGGTGTTCTGCGAGGATACGCGGCAGAGCCGCAAGCTCATGTCGCATCTGGGCATTTCGGTGGCGATGCACAGCTGCCGCGGTCAGAACTCCGCCGCCTGTATCCCCCATGTTCTTCAGCTCCTCGATGAGGATGCCGATATATCGTATCTAAGCGACGCCGGGACGCCGGGGATTAGTGATCCCGGCAGTCGGCTGGTTCGGGCGGTGCGGGAGCGGGCCCATACGATCGTTCCGATCCCCGGGGCCAGCGCGGTGACGGCGTTGCTTTCGGTCAGTGGGGTTGCCGGGCGGGGCTGGTTCTTTGAGGGGTTTTTGCCACCAAAAGGAGCCAAGCGCGCCCGTCGGATTGGCGAGCTGGCGGCACGGCGGGAACCGTTTGTGCTGTACGAGTCGCCGCACCGCATCGAGAAGCTCGCCGCGGAGCTCGTGCAGGAGGCTGCCGGCTTTTCGGTGGTGGTGGGGCGGGAACTCACCAAGCTCCACGAACAGATTGTGGAGGGAACGGTGGAGGAAATTGCGGAAAAGCTGTCAAATGGCAGTATTCCTGTGCGCGGAGAGTTTGCCCTGCTTGTTTGGACGGGCAAAAGCCGTTAACATTATAGGGTAGGGTGCCGATAATGGATATGAAAGGAAGGACCAATCGATGACAATCGAAGGAATTGGGCCGGTTGATCCGATTCAAAGGTTCAACAAGACAGACAAGGTTAACAAACCCAACGCTCCCGGTGCCGGCGATTCCATTTCCGTGTCCAATGAGGCAAAGCTGCGCGCGGAGATCATGCAGGTTGTCGACGAGGTCCGGAATTTGCCCGATATCCGGCAGGACCGAGTGGAAGAGGTCAAGGCGCGCTTGCAGGACCCTTCCTATATCGACAATCGCGTTATTGAATCGGTAGCCGATGAGATCTTGTCGGTCTTTGACATCGATTGATTCCTTCTCGGTTTTTTGATTATCCGCCGGCAGTGCTGTACACTAAGAGCACTGCCTTTTTTTTGGAAATGTAAGAAGCATGCAGACATTTACACTGAGAGTTCCGTCGACAATCGTTTTTGGCCAGGACGTTCTCCCGCAGCTTGGCGGTATCGCCCGCGGTCTCGGTACCCGGGCACTGATCGTCTCGGAGTCCGTACTCCATGAAGGCCAGCACATACATCGTGTGGTAGAGATCCTCAAGCGCTCCGGCGTGGAGACGATGATCTATGACGAACTGATGCCGGGATCCCCGGCATCGTCCGTCGATGATATCGCCTCCCTGGCACGGGCGGGCAAAGCCCAGGTGGTTATCGGCCTCGGCGGCATGCGGGTGCTGTCCCTGGCGCGGTGTGTAGCCAACGTGGCGGCGGAAAAGATCCGCATGGGCGATCTCATGGAGGGCAAACTGCCGGCCTCCTCGATCCCCTACATCGAGGTACCCTCCTCCTACCGTAACCATCTGCTCATGCGCAACGAGGCGGTAGTCACCGACGGCCTTGCCGGCCGGGCGCGGATGGTTCAGATCGTTCCTGGTACGGTGCGAGCCACCGTGCTGGAGACCAGTTTTACCCAGACATTGTCTAACAAATACGCCCTGGCGGCGATCATGGATACGCTCCTCGCCGCAGTAGAAGGTTACTACTCCCCCCACAGCACGATGTTCTCCGATACGCTGTTACTGCGGGCAACGCGGGAACTGCAGTCGGCGGCGGTGGCCGGTATTAAGAATCCCGGGGACGGCCGCTTTCGCCTGCAGGCTGCGGAAGCGGGATTGCTCACCGCCATGGGGTTGGCGATCGCAGGACAGGGAATCGGGGGAGGGCTGGCCTACGCGATTAACGCGCGGTTCAGTCTGCCCAAATCCTGGGTAGCGGGGATTCTTCTGCCTCACGTGGTGGATTTCCTGACTCCCCGCGATGTGGAAAAGGCGGCGCGGATCGCCGCCGCCCTGGACGAACCGGTGGAACGCATCACCGCTGCTGATGATGCCCCTCGCGCGGCGCGGGGAGTCCGAAAGCTTCTGACGCATCTTGATCTCCCCCCGCGGCTGCGTGATCTCGATGTCACCCTGGACGATTTGAGCTCTGCCGCGGAGGATGCCGCCGACTTCGCGCTGCTGTCCAACGTGCCCGGAGGAGTTTCCCCCGCCGACTTGCAACAGTTGGTGGCGGCGGCGTTTTAATCCGGGCTCCCCGGGAACCCGTTTCATGGATCGTAAGCTTGCGTTGCAGCGGGTACTGGCGCTTGCCGCGGGACCCCTCGCGCGATATCTCGCGCCGTTGCTCTCCCGCGACGCCCCGTCCCTGACCCGCGACGCCTATCTCAGAACAGTTCTCTCCTCACTCAGTGATGATCCTGCCCGTTCGGTGGCGATACGGGTGGCGGCGGCAGACCTGGGGAGCGTTCTCATGCTCCATGGGGCAGACGCGGGCGATCCCGATCTGGACGCGCGAATAGTGCGGCGGGCGGTGGTACTCAGGGAAGTTCTGGATCGCCACGGGGGAATCCAAGAGTCCCAGGAGTTGGTCGCTCACTCCACAGCCGTAGCACCCGCGGTTTCGGCAATGAGTGCGGATCCCGACAGTGCGGTGCTGCCGGTGGTGATCTGGATTCCTCACCTGCGCTCACCGTTCAACGTGGGTAACATTATCCGCACCGCCGCCGGTTTCGGAGTGGCAGGTGTAGTTCTGGGAAGGACGGCGCCGGAGGTGAGCCATCCGCGATTGCAACGGGCCGCCATGGGTGCCACGGAGATGATACCGATCATTCGCGGGGGACGAGAGGAGGCGGCGCAGCTTCTGCGAGTAGCCCAGACGCCGCTGATCGCTCTTGAAACGGGAGGCTCCGAGATTTCGCGCTTCCCATTTCCCCCGGCGGGCATCATGGTTGTGGGCCATGAGGAGTTGGGAGTGCCGGAGGAGGTCCTGCAGGAGTGTCATCGGAATCGGCGCGTAGTAACGATTTCCCACGGCGGGCCCAAATCATCACTGAATGTGGGCGTCGCCGCGGGTATCTGTCTGTCCTGGTGGCGGGCGCAGCGTGCTACGGATTGAGCTCCACGCGCCAGTTCACTTCGCCCACTTCCTGGAGCGTGGCCGAGACTCCGCAGTACTTGGTCTGTGACAGCTGACACGCCTTTTCAATTTTCTTTTCGTCCAGGTCGGATCCCCAGAACTGGTAGACGAGATCGATTGTGCCGAAGACCTTTGGATGTGAATCGGTGGTCTCCCCGTCAATCTTGATCTCGAAGCGATCAAAGGGCATCTGCATCTTGTTGAGAATGGCCACTACATCCATACCAGTGCACCCGGCCAGGGCGTTGAGCATCAACGCCTTGGGAGTGGGACCCTTATTCTTGCCACCTACGCTGGGGTCGGCGTCGACGACCTGTTTAAATCCTTGCAGTTCCAGCTCGAAGGACATGTCCCCCTGCCAGACCGCTTCCGTGTGTGCCATATCGATTACCTCTTGAGCGCTTGCTCGATCTTGCCGACATCGAAGCCGACGATTACTTTCCCGTGAATATCCAGTACCGGCACGCCCATTTGGCCTGACTTCTTGACCATTTCTTCTGCGCGACGTTGGTCTTTCTGGATGTTGTGCTCTTTGAAGGTAACTCGGTTTTCCTTCAAGTACTTCTTCACCTTGTTACAAAATGAACAGCTGGGTGTGGTATATACGGTTACCGCCATTACGATCCTCCCATTCTATGGTAGTTCATATTATATATGAAAAATACTATAGATAGAATGGCGGGTCAAGGGGAGCCTGTCTTCTGTCGGTTACCGATCTCGCTCGAGGCGGGCGAACTCCCGATCGTACTGCGTGGAGAGCCGGGTGTGGATCTGCTCCAGCTGCTCCTTGCTGTTGATACCGATCATTCGTAACACGCGACCGTCTATTTGATCGTACTCCGCGGTGTTCATGTTCGCCAGTTCGTTCGCAACATAGATCACCGCCACCACATCTCTAAACTGAGTGGGTGCTTTTAACGGCGTATGGTGATAGCGAATCGAGGCTACCAGAATATCGGGAAAGTTCCACCGCTCCGCCAGCCGTGCCCCTACTTCCGCGTGGTCGATGCCGTTACTCATCTCCTCAAATACGGAAGAGGGAATTCCCTTGGAATCGGCGTAGGTCTGGATGTGCTGTACGACGTCGGGATGCAGATTAGAAAAGACGATCTTCCCCATATCGTGGAGAATCGCGCCCACGTAGACGTCGTCGAGAATATCTTTACGTTTGTACACGCTCCGGGCGATGGCGTAGGCAAAAAACGCGGTGCGCTGGCTGTGCTCCCAGAGGCGGCGAGACACGTCATTATCCTCACCGTCACCGAGGATTCGTTTGGTGCCGTAGCTGAATAGCATCTGCCGCAGTCCACGCAGGCCTACCACCTTAACCCCTTCCACCACGTTATCCAGACGACGGGACAGCATGTAGCGGGCGCTGTTCACCGTCCGCAGCAGATCCGCGGTAAGGGATGGGTCTTGCCCCAGCACGCGGGCGATTTCATTCATTTCGGCGTCGGGATTCTCCAGGATCTTCTGCAGCTGCAGGATACTTTCCGGGAACTGTGGGAGGCGCTCAATATGCTCTACCAGCTCCCGGGACACTTCGGTGAGGCTCTCCACCTTCGTCTGGTCCATGGGAATCACCAGCCGCGCCACCGTCTCATCGCCTTCCACGTCGATATCGAACGCTTCCTCGTCGAGGCCGATCTTCTTTAACATCAGCACCAGGATCACGATTCCCAGACCCGCTCCCTCGCTGTCGTCGAGCACCGAGGTCATCGCCTCTTCCATGGTGCGAAAGGCGCGCGATCGCGCGATGCGGTCATAGATGCGGACCTGCTCTTTGCGCGTGATTTGCGTGTTGTTCCCGATCTTGATGTGCAGATCCCGGCCCTGCAGATGAAAGACCACTTTTACGTACAGCCCCGCCTCTTCCTGTTTATCCAGCCAGTACCGGATGTTGTCGAGGGTCTCGTTTTTGAACGTTTCCATTCCGCGGGTGTAGTCGGCATCGCTCTGCAGGTCGAGTCCCTTTTCCTCAAAGTACACGCGCTTGGTGTTTGCCTTCTTGCCGTTTACCGTCAGCTCCCGCAGGCAGTACGCCAGGGAATCCTTGAGCACGTCCCGGTCCAGTTCCGCGAGAAAGACCGCCAGGATCTCCTCGATCTGTGCTTCGGTTTCCGGGGGGAGCTTGTAGCTCTTGATTACGAAGGGCTTCTGAGAACGGGCCGCGTCGCGCGCCTTGTCGAGTACACTTTTTGCCGGATCCTGGCTCATACCACTCAGTATAGACGCGTCACCCGCTCCCGCGCAACGACTAAGAGAAGTCTTTCACTTGGGCCGCCATTTGACGCAGACGCCGCTCCACGATGCCGTTGACCGAGTTCTTGGGGAAATGGCCGTCGGCCTGGCGCGCTCCCGCAGCTTTCTCGGTGAGGATTTCGATTCCCTCGTCCACGGTATCCACGGCGTAGAT
>JAWOCO010000062.1:0-4093 GCA_046483765.1 Alkalispirochaeta sp.
GGTGGCGGGGCGCGCGTGGGCGCGGCTCCAGCGTCGGCTTTACGGAGATATCCCACCGGACAGCGCCCTAAGTTTCGTATGGGCGCCGGAAGTGCCGGCGGTGCGCTCCTTCCCAAGTCCCTTTACCGAGGAGCTCATTAACACCGTCCCGGAATCGGTGGCGCCGGAGGGAGAGTGGTCCACCCATCAGGTCAATCTGCTGGAGACTTATCGCCGCCACTTTGGTGAAGATCCGCCGGGTGAGGCGTATCTGGCGGTTTTTGGGGACTCCGACAACACCGGCAATCGCAGCGCCGCCCTGCTGGACTACATTCGCGTGCTCCCAGCGCCGTAGGGGGTATGCGGGGCGTGCCCCGGAGCGCAGGGGCGCGCATTGCTCGCGCCGGTGAAGGGCCGCAGACGTCCTGCCGGTGCTACGCGGAGACCACCCGGTTGCGCCCCCGTTCTTTGGCCAAATAGAGACGATCGTCGGCGATGCGGATCAGGTTCTCCGCGTCGGTGGCCTCCTGGGACGAGGCCACCCCGAAGCTGGCCGTCACGGGGGCATCATCCCCGGCGGACCGCGCTTCCACGATTCCCCGCAGCCGTTCGGCCAGTGCCTGCGCGTGGACGAGATCTGTCTCCGGACAGATGATGAGAAACTCTTCTCCTCCCCAGCGACCGCACGTATCGACCTCCCGCACGCTGTTCGCCAGAACCCCGGCGATCTCCCGGAGGACTACATCACCGGCATGGTGCCCACGGTTATCATTAACCAGTTTGAAGTGGTCGATATCTACGAGAATGAGGGCGTACTCTGCCCCGTAGCGTGCCGACCAGGCGTGAACCTCCTCCAGGACTGAGTCCAGTTTGCGTCGGTTCACCAGTCCGGTGAGCCGGTCCCGCACCGAGAGCTCCTCCAGCTCCCGGTTTTTCTCCTCGATCGTCCTCGTCTTAAGAAAGTCAGATATAAATGACCGGTAGGCTATGGTCGAAATGATCCAGGCGATCGCCCCATTTGACATGATGTCTGCCACGTAGCTGCTTTCGGTAATGGTAGGGTGAAACTCGGGAATCACCACCACCGCTCCTATGCTGACCAGCAGATAGAAGATGAAACTCACGCTCACAGGCAGGATGAATACCACCGCAACTACGTAAATAATCGCAATGTATATCGTGGGCAGGCGGAAGACCTCCGCCGACAGGATCGCGGTGCGCACGAGGGCGATCGTCATGGCGATCGCCACGGGACTGTATTCAAAGACGTGGTGGATAGCTCGTGGGGCGGCAGGGGAATGCACCAGCAGCCAAGAGGAGATTACCGCCGTGATCAGGGTGATTCCGGAGGTAGCGAAGTACACCGTCTGCAAGAGGGACCCCGGTACCGCCACCAGCGCCCCGTAGGCGGCCTGCTCCAGGAAGAGCGCCACACTCATCACCAGGATGCGACGGATATTGCGCTGAAAGCGTTCCTGAACCGCCCGTTCCTGATACTCCTGGGGTACGCCAGGGCGGATCCATTGGAACAGATCTCTAAGATGGACGGAGGTCTGCACGGAAGAGATACCTATCGCGATCTTACGCCTGGCGACCGCGGCTCTGCGGATGAGATTCCGGCTCGCTCACCCAGCGTACGGCCCGGGCATTACTCCGGACCTGTTCCACGTTTTTACAACCGGGGATGACGCACGTCACCGCCGGATGGTTCAGCGGCCACGCCAGCGCCCATTCCACCAGCGAGGCGCCGTGGGGAAGCTCGTGGGTACGTACCTGCTCCACTTCATCGAGAATAGCTTGCCGTTTCTCGGCGTCCATCTTGGAACGCCAATCGTTCTCCGGGAACGTGGCATCCGCGCCGTACTTGCCGCTCAAGAAGCCGCTGGCCAGCGGTACCCGAGCCATGACGCCCATATTGGCCGCGGCGGCGGCGGTAAACACCTCCCCCTCCGGCGCGCGATCAACCCGATTGTAGATGATCTGCAGTGTCTCGCAGCCGGCCTGCGGCGCGGCTTCTACCTGCGTGAGGTTGGTGTTCTTGCTCACCGAAAGCCCCAAATGTCGCACCAGGCCATCCTGCTTCAGACGCCCCAGCTCACTCCAGAGTTCCTCATGGAAGAACTCCTCGTCGGAGGGGCTATGAAACTGCAGCAGATCCAGGTAGTCGGTGCGCAGGGATCGGAGGGACTCTTCCACCTGGGCGCGGACATCGGTGGGATCCCAATGGCGGGTGCGCTCCTGGTGACCGTGGTAGTGGTGCCCAAACTTTGAGGCCACGATCCAGGAATCCCGTTCCCGGTGAAGACGTTCACCGATAAGCCGTTCTGACAGGTGATCTCCGTAACATTCGGCGGTATCGATAAGGTTGATTCCCTCGTCTTTGGCGGCGCCGAGGATCGCATCAACCTCGCCGGCGGTAAAATCGACACCCCATTCACCACCAAACTGCCACGTTCCTACCCCCACTGCGCTGACGCCGATTCCCGTGCTTCCCAATGTCCTGTAAATCATGCTGTCAGTATATCAGAGATACCGAATGGTGGCAGTGGGCGAGCGTGGAGCGGGAGATGATGGCGCTGGTGGTGGGCTATTTCAACTTCGTGAATCGCATCGTGCTGACCCTGGGGGTTCAGATCGAAACGGACCCGAGCGGGTACCGCTACGACGGAGAGAGTTAGCGGGTTGCCAGTGCGTCCCTGGCGGCAGCCACTACGGCTTCAAAGAGGCGCAGATATCCGCGGTCGATTGGTGGCAGCGCCTCAGCATGGAACTGCACGGCGATAAAAAAATCACGCCCCGGATCTTCCACCGCTTCCACGATGCCGTCGGGGGCGCGGGAGGTGATCACGAGCCCTTCCCCCATGTCGCGGAGTGCCTGGTGATGAAAGCTGTTCACCACGATCCGGCCGTCGGCGTTCGGGGGAAAGAGCTCTTCCATTCGCGATCCCGGCTCAACCGTTATGGTGTGGTGCAGGCTTTCCATGGGATTCTGAAACGGTGCATGACCGATCGGACTGGACGTCTCGGCGGTGATGTCCTGATAGAGGGTCCCGCCGCGGTGAACGTTAATCACCTGGATTCCACGACAGATGCCAAGGATCGGAATACCCCGCGCTTCCGCGGCGGCCAGGAGTGCGATCTCCCAGCGATCCCGCGGCAGATTGGTCAGGCCCAACTCCGGCCGCGGTTCCTCCCTGAACATCAGCGGTGATACGTCCTCTCCGCCGGTGAGGATCAGGGCATCCAGGCGCGCAACGACATCTACCGCCAACGCGGTATCCGCCACTGTGGGTATCAGCCACGGCACGCCGCCGGCGTCCACCACCGAACTGACGTAGTTGTACTGCACCTTGGTATAGAACTTATGCGCCTCCTGGGCGCTAAACATCGTAATGCCCACAACCGGGGCGCCATGATTACTCATCGGGTATCGATCTCCTTCCAGTGGTGGCACGCTACCGTGTGACCGGCCGCGGTATGACCCTGCGCAGTATGACCCTGCGCGGTATGACCTGCCGCCGCCAGCTCGGATCCCGATGTCACCACTTCCACCGGGGGCGCGGTATCAGTACACACCTCCGTGGCATGGGGACACCGTCCGGCAAAGGGGCAGCCCGGCCGCTCATCGGTGGGTGAGGGCAGATCACCGCTGATCGCCTCCTTGTTGCCGGCGCGCCGCGGGTCGGGCACGGGTATGCTCCGCAGGAGCGCTCGGGTATACGGGTGCTTTGGGTGGTGGTACAGCTCGCGGGCCGAGGCGGTCTCCATAACTTTTCCCAGGTACATCACCACCACGCGGTGGGAGATGTGCTTTACCACCGCCAAGTCATGGGCGATAAACAGGAGCGCTACCCCGAGCTCCTGCTGGATCTCCTTGAGGAGGTTGAGAATCTGCGCCTGAATCGAAACATCGAGGGCGCTCACCGGTTCATCGGCGATAATTAGTTCCGGCTGGGAGGCGATCGCCCGGGCTATACCGATGCGCTGCCGCTGTCCACCGGAGAACTCATGCGGATAGCGCCGAATGTACGCCCGGGGCAGGCCCGTGAGGTCCATGTACTGGTACACCAGCGCCTCAGTATTCTCCGCTCCCCGGTAGCGTCGCAACGGCTCG
>JAWOCO010000179.1:0-5504 GCA_046483765.1 Alkalispirochaeta sp.
ATGCGATTTCACCGGGGACGGTACACAGACCGGTGGCGCTCTTTAGGATTGCCGGATGGGGCTTGCGGACACCAAATCGGGCGGAGGTCACGAGGGGCGCGGTGAAGAAGTGCCCCAATCCATGACGAGCCAGTTCGCGGGAGATGCAGGTAGGGCCAAAGGCGGTGTTACTGACGATCGCCAGACGAATACCGAGCTCCTGGATCTTCTGTAGAGCGTCGTGCACACCCGGTTCCGGCTCGAACCCCAACGCGTTGCGCCAGTAGTGCCACTCCAGGTTGTCATCATCGCAGAGCAGTTCCATTCCATGCGTTCCAAAGAGCAAGCGGAGAAAATCCGCCTCTCGATACTCGATCAGGCTCTCAGCGGCGTGCGGTTCGATATAGGTGTCCAGCTCTTCCCCGGTGGCTGCCAGAGCGTCTAAGGCAAAGCGACGGTCATCGCTACAGAACGGACGCAGCGCGGTGAGGCCGTTCTCGCGCGAATAGTGGTTCCAGCGAACCAGTGTGTCCCCCACGTCGCAGATGAGGACGTCCGGCGGAGTAGTAGTGCTCATGGAACCAGAGGTATCACAGATCTGGTTCTAATGAAACTGGCTCCGCACCGCCTCGGCCAGTTCCGCCAGACGGGGTCGATCGGCGGTGGCCCGCATGCGGCGGGCGATCTCCTGCGCGTCCGCCACCGAGGTGCGTTGAATGACTTCCGCCACGGAGGTCAGACCGTCCGGGTCAACACTGAGTGAGCGAATTCCGACTCCCAGAAAGAATGCGATCATCGCCGGATCGGTGGCTGCTGCTCCGCAGACCGAGATCGGAATACCCGAGGGGGCCACGGCGTCCATGAGGCGGGCAATTGCGCGCAGCACCGCCGGATGAACGGTGCGATACAGTTCTCCCACCCGATGATTGGTCCGATCCGCGGCAAGCATATACATGATCAGGTCGTTAGTTCCGATCGACAGGTAGTCGGTAACTTCCGCAAGCTCCGGTGCGATATCGATCGCCGAGGGGAGCTCGATCATTACGCCGAGCCGGGGCGACCGGTTGTGTGCGACTCCTTCTCGAGCGAGTTGATCGATGCAAATATGCACCTCGTTCCGGGCGGCAAGGAATTCGTCCAGGCTGGCGATCATGGGAAACTGGATCCCCAGTTCGATGCCGGTGCCGGCTCGGAGCATCGCCCGAAGCTGCTCTCGGAAAAGCTCGCGGTGTTCCAGGAGAAAACGAATCCCGCGAAACCCCAGAAAGGGGTTATCCTCGCGGCCCACCTGGGAGCTGAGAAGCTTGTCTCCTCCGAGATCCAGCGTGCGAAAAGAGACCGGCTTTCCCGCCGTTTCGTCCACGACGCGCTGGTATACCGCCACCTGCTCATCCTCCGTGGGAAACCCGTTGCGGATGAGGAAGGGAAACTCGCTGCGATAGAGGCCCACGCCGGCGGCGTTGAGCTGGTGGGCGGCGCGGGCATCCTTTACCAGGTTCACGTTGGCGAAGAGGGAGATTACCGCCCCGTCGCTGGTTCTAAGGATGTCCGGAAGCGGCTCCTCCGAGGCGGTGAGCCGCCGCATTCCCAGGGCGGAGATACGGGATCGGTACGCGTCTAGGATCTCTTTGCCGGGACGCACCACGATCTTGCCATCCTCCGCATCGATCACCACCTGCGTACCGGTAGTAGCCGAGAACAACCGTGGATCCGCCGTGGCCACCACCGGAAGGTTTAACGACTGGGCGAGAATCGCCACGTGGCTGGTTGCTCCCCCACCGGAGAATGCCAGACCTTCCACGTTCTGGAGATAGAGTTTGACGAGTTCCGACGGAAAGAGATCGTGGGCCGCCACCACGTGTCCCCGATAGTCACCGTCGTGTTCATCCCGCTGCTGGAGATTGCGAACGATGCGGTGCCCCAGATCCTGAACATCCTGTACCTTTTCCTGAAATCGGGGATCCGGAATAGACATGAAGCGTCGGGAGAAGTCGTCCACCACCTGTTGCACTGCGGTCACCGGATCCGTTCCCTCCTGATGGATGCGGTACATCTCACCCACGAAGCTGTCGTCCCGGAGCATGAGCAGATGCGAACTGAAGATCATGGCGGCCACGTCGGACAGGGTCTCATCCACATGCCGCTGGAGCTCTTCCAGCTGACTGCTGCTGACGTCGATCGCCTCTTCCAGCGTGCGCTGGGAGGGGTGGGAGAGAATGTCCAGGTGCTGGTCGAGGTACTCCAGATGTCCGATGGCGATTCCCCGGGAGGCGCTGGTGCCGTTAATCAATCCCGACTCAAACACCCCGGAGCTATGGGACTCGGTGGGGGGAGCTTCGTGCAATTCATAGAGCGCGGCGGCGTTTTCCAGGGCTGCCGCCAAATGGGAGGCCAGAGACCGGAGCGTTCGCAGTTCCTGTTCCCCGATACCGTCATCCGCACGGTACTGTAACGTGAGTACTCCAATCCCCAGGTTGTTGCGCTTAATGGGCACACCCAGAAAGACCGGATACTCCTCCTCTCCCAGGTCAGGGATCGGCTTGTTCAGGGTAGAGTTATCGGCCTGGTGCTCCAGCACAGGGCTGTTGTTCAGGAACGCGTATCCGGTCAGACCCTCTCCGCTGTGAAGGCGAACCTTTCCAACCAGGGTTGGATTGAGCCCCATAGTAGCTCGCAGGACCAGAAGGTCCTGCTCCACATCGTACAGATACACGGAGCACACATCCGCCCGGAGGTGTTCCGCCACGATGACGGTGAGATCCTGCAGGAACTCATCAACGGTACTTCGTTTTCCGAGCAGCTCAGAGAGTTCCGTTACCGCATTTATCAGCGCAAGCCCATCAAATTGTGCCACCTCTCCATAATAGGATAGATTTGAAAAACCGGAAACCGAGTATGGATTTTTATCGGTTTTCGCGGTGAATATGGAAAAACATCGGTGACGGTTCTATACTGTGCCCGGTGTTAACCTAATACACTGAGGAGGACCTATGAAACGAACGTTTGTACCGGTAGTTGCGGTACTGATTCTTGCGGCGATTGTACTTGCCGGCTGTTCAAGCTCGCCGGAACCCACGGAAGCACAAGCTCCCTCGGATGTTCCCAGCTTCTATCTGAACCCGCCCCAGGCGGATGATGCGATCTATGGCGTGGGATCAGCGAAGATGGCCAGTCTTGATAATTCACGGCGCATGGCGATCGCCCGCGCCCGTGAGGATATCGCCTTCCAGATGAATGCGGCGATCGAGGCGGCAATTGTGGACTATTCCCAGGAATCGGGAGTGGACGGTGGCAACCAGGTGGTGAGTTTCGTGGAAACGATCTCCCGTCAGGTAACTGAGACCACGCTGCAAGGTACGCGGTCGGAGGAGATCGCTCAGAGTGGTGACGGCACGGTGTACGCTCTGGTGAGTTTTCCGATTAACAATTTCCGCGATCAGACCTCTGAAGCGTTCCAGCGCAACGAAGACGCTGCTTTCGCCGAGTTCAAAGCGGATCAGGCGTTGCAGTACCTGGATTCTCAGCTGGATGACAATCCCCCGCAGTCGGGAAATACCAGCAACTGATCACGTAGCTGATGAACTAAGCCGCCTCCGGGATTGACCGGGGGCGGCTTTTTTTGTGAAATGCAGATGTGAACGATAAACAGCACCTTCGAGATCACGCCACGAAACAGATCGGTGAGATTGCTCCCGAGCAACGCATCATCTTGGATGCTCAGATCGCGACTCACATTACCCACACGCCCTTCTGGGCTGCGGCACAGACGGTCATGGGATACGTTGCCCTGGACGATGAGGTGGATCTGCAGGCGGTGTTTCGTACCGCCCACCGCGAGGGGAAGTCGATCGCGCTCCCGCGAATCGAGACACACTCGGAATCGATGGAGTTTCGCGTGGTGCACGAGTACCCCGTCGGCCTCGAGCGTAACCGCCGGGGATTCCTGCAGCCCACCCCTGCGGCTCCACCCATATCTGCAGCCTCGGGAACCCTGGTGCTGGTGCCGGGGCGCGTCTTTGACCGAAGTGGGTTCCGCATCGGCCGGGGCGGGGGATTTTACGACCGCTTCCTGGCCCACCTTCCCCCAGGCGTGATCACCGTGGGTGTGGGTTATGCGAATCAACTGGTCCCGTCCGTTCCACACAATGCTTCCGACGTGCCGGTACAGATCGTCGTCACCGATAACGAAAGCTGTTTCTGCCGTCGTCCCGACGAAAACTAACTAGCGGTAGGTATTTTTGTTGACTTCTCCTGGGAACCATCGGTAATTTTCCGCGGGGGAGGACTGCATGAGCAGAAAATTACAGTTTTTGGGGGTGGTTGTCACGATCCTGATAATCACGGCCTGCGGGAACGACTCGGATGGCCGGAGCGCAGCCACCGGTGACTGGGCGGAGGAAGAGGCTGCCGAGTCACCCGCACTGGCGGTGGAAGCGCTGGAAGTCTCTCGGGGAGCGCTCCTGCAGATGGTGCAGGCCTCCGGTACCGTGCGGGGTTCGCAGGAAGTGGCCGTCGTTTCCGAGGTGGAAGGTCGCATTCAGGAGTCCTCCGTGAGGCTCGGGGATCAAGTGGAGGCGGGAGACGTGCTGCTTCGGGTTGATGCCACGGTGGCCCAGCTCAACGTGGAGGAGTCCCGGGGAGCGCTTCAAAGCGCCCGGCTGGATCTTTCCGCCACGGAACGGCGTTTTGAAAATGGGAGCGCCTCTCAGGCAGAGGTGACCCGCGCCCGGAGCGCCGCCAACGGGGCTGAGGCGCGCTACGAGACTGCCCTGAAAACGCTGGAAGACCACACCTTGCGCGCTCCCGTTGACGGGTTTATCGCCGAGCGGGCTGCTGATCTTTCGCCCGGGAACTACCTCAGTCGAGGGACTGCTGTGGCCCGGGTGGTTGACCTGGATCGTCTGGAAATCGAAGTGGCCGTGGGAGAGCGCGAGTTACAGTACATCCGCCAGGGGCTTCCGGTGGAAGTGGCGATTCCCGCCTGCGGGGACACCGCCGCCTCCGCGGAAATCGATGCAATTGCCGCCGGCGCTGATTCCCGCACGGGAAGCTTTGCCGTGGTCATCGGGTGGGACAACACCTGCGAGGTGGTACGATCCGGTATGAACGCCACGGTTCGTATTCGCACCGACACCGCCGGGGATGCGCAGATCGTCATTCCCAGCTCAGCGATCCGCAGCGATGGAAGCGAGGAGTACGTCTATGTTGCCACCGACGGGGTCGTGGAGCGGCGCGTGATCCAAGCGGGGCGCCGGTTAGGCAATCGCGTGTACGTGTCCCAGGGGCTTGCCGTGGGTGATGTGATCGTGACCTCCGCCCTGTCGGCGCTCAGCGACGGAATGGAGGTCGAGACCTCGCTCCGTGGCACTACGGGAGACACGCTGTGACTATCGGGAACTTCTCAGTTCGGAATCCCGTCCTTATCAATATCACGATGATTCTGATTCTGGTGGTGGGCTTTTTCAGTCTGAACCGCCTGCCCCGCGAGCAGTTCGCGGAGATCCCCTTTTACTTCATAAACATCG
>JAWOCO010000243.1:0-5433 GCA_046483765.1 Alkalispirochaeta sp.
GCGTTGGGTACCTCATGGGAGCCCGGCGGCCCAGTTGCCTAGTGCCGGCGGACCGCTCCGCTGGCCCGGGTGCCCCCTCCCGGGTGGCGCGATAGGCTGTAGGTTCAGGAGGACACCGATGGCAAGTCACCGCGTAGCAGTTACCGGAAGTGAGGGTAAGGCGGGCCGCTTTGTCGTGGCCGATTTGGAAGCGGAAGGATATGAGGTGCTCCGGGTGGACATTGCGGCTCCCCTGGATCCGGCCAACCACGCGCTTCGCCGGGCGGAGCTCACCGATCTGGGACAGGCGATGGAGGTGCTCCAGGGAATGGATGCGGTGGTGCACCTGGCGGCGATACCAGCACCGTATATGGTGACCGACGCCGAGACGTTTCGGAATAACACGATCTCCACCTACAACATCTTCGCCGCGGCGGGGGCGATGGGGCTCCAGCGTGTGGTCTGGGCCTCCAGCGAAACCGCGCTGGGACTGCCCTTTGACCGCGCGCCGGACTACGCCCCGGTGGATGAAAACCACACCTATCCGGAATCCAGCTACGCCCTGTCTAAGGTGGTCTCCGAGGAGATGGCGCGCCAGTTTTCGCGGTGGCACGCAATGCCGATGGTGGGGTTGCGGATTTCCAACATTATCGATCCGGTGGAATACAACCGCTTTCCTGAGTATCACAAGGACCCGCAGCTGCGAAAGTGGAATCTGTGGGGCTACGTTGACGCCCGGGACGTGGCGTTGGCGTGCCGACGGGCGTTGGAGGCGGAGATTTCTGGAGCTCCCCACTACGTGATCGCCGCCGCCGATACGGTGATGGATCGGCCCAGCAGAGAACTCATGCAGGAGCTGTTTCCCGAGGTACCGATTACCAAAGAGCTAGAACCTTATGAGACGCTGCTTTCCATTGATCGCGCCCGACGGGAACTTGGCTATGAGCCGCAACACAGCTGGCGCCAATCGCAGAAGCACCACAGGTAAGAGCGCGTATGGATTCAGTGCGGATTCTACCTGCCCGGGCGATCGCCTCCGATTTTCTCCCCCCGGAATACGTTCCCCCCGGCGGCGGTCAATACACGATCCGCAACGTGCAGTTCCGCCATGCGGGTCGGCCCTGGCGCTCGCTTACCACGGCGGAGATCGAAACGTTGGTGAAGAACGGCAACACCGCCGATGACTGGAAAGATATTCGCGTCAGCGATCCGTTTAATCCCCACCAAATCCTGCACAGTTCCTTCTTCGGTCTGGTCCGCATCGGCGTGGTGGAGGATGTGGTCCTGGAGCACCACGATCTGAAACTGCCGGTGGGCATTACCAACTGCCGGATCGTTTCCTGCGACATCGGCGATCACGTGGCGCTGCACAACGTGCACTATCTGGCGCATTACATCATCGGGGATCGGTCGATTCTCACCAACGTGGACGAGATGCACGTCAGCAATCACGCCAAGTTCGGCAACGGCGTCGTCAAAGCGGGGGAAGACGAAGAGGTCCGCGTCACGCTGGACGTGATCAACGAGACGGGCAGCCGCGCCATCGCCCCTTTTGACGGCATGACCACCGCCGACGCGTACCTCTGGGCACGCTATCGCGAGGATGACACGCTGCAGGCGCGGCTGTTGGAGTTCACCCAGGAGCACATCGACGATCGCCGTGGATACTACGGAGAGATCGGCGAGCAGAACGTGCTCAAGAACACCCGGATCGTAAAAGACGTGAAGACCGGCGGCCACTGTTACATTAAGGGAGCCAACAAGCTCAAGAATCTCACGATCAACTCCGACGACCAGGAACCGACGCAGATCGGCGAAGGCGTGGAGCTGGTGAACGGAATCATCGGCTACGGCTGCCGCATCTTCTACGGGTGCAAGGCGGTGCGCTTCATCATGGGCAACAACAGTAACCTCAAGTACGGTGCCCGCCTGATCCATTCGTTTCTCGGAGACAACAGCACCGTCTCCTGTTGCGAGCTCCTGAACAACCTGATCTTCCCCGCCCACGAGCAGCACCACAACAACTCGTTTCTGGTGGCGGCGATGGTGGGTGGTCAGAGCAATATCGCCGCCGGCGCTACGATCGGCTCCAACCACAACAGTCGCAGCAACGATAACGAGATCATCGCCGGCCGCGGATTCTGGCCGGGACTCAGCACCACCCTGAAGCACTCCTCGCGGTTTGCCTCCTTCACGCTCATCGCCAAGGGAGACTATCCCGCGGAGATCGACCTGCCCCTGCCGTTTGCCCTGCTCTCCCATAATGTAGGGGAGCGGCGGTTGGAGGTGACGCCGGCGTTCTGGTGGATGCGCAACATGTACGCCCTGGCTCGCAACAGCTGGAAGTTTGGTGCGCGCGACACGCGCGTTCACCGAACGCAGCATCTGCAATACAACGCCCTCGCCCCGGACACGGTGGAGGAGATTATCGCCGCCCGGACGCTCCTGGAAGAGTGGACGGGAGCGGCCGCCCTGAACGGCGAGCCCCAGTGGAAGCCGTACCACGGCTCCTATCCAGAACTGGTCGCCCGCAGGGTGGAGAACCCGGAGTACCAGGCGCTCCGGGCCGAGGGACTCCGCATCCTTACCGATGAATCTCACGCGATCTCCGAACCGCTCCTGGTAAACGGGCTGGAAAAGACGCGCCGCGCGGCGGCGATTAACCACGTGCGGGAAAGCTGGATCGCCTACGGCGAGATGCTCCACCATTACGCTGCGTCACACATCGTCTCCGATCTGGAAATCGGCCCCGCGGCCGGCGAACGGTCACAACCTGGAAACGACTCCCGCGTATCCGCCTGGATCAACTTGGGTGGTCAGCTGGTACCGGAGACGGAGGTGGACACGCTGCGCGCGGAGATCGCCGATGGAACGCTCACATCCTGGCAGGAGGTTCACCAACGCTACGACGCGCTCCAGCAGCGGTACCCCCAGGATCTGGTGGCGCACGCCTGGGCGGTGGCGGAGCTTCTCGCTGGGGATCTCAGTTCACCGGTAGATCTATCCGAGTTTCTGCGGAAAGCGGTCACGATCCAGGAACTGGTCCGGGACCGCGTATTTGAAAGCCGCCGAAAGGATTACGAGAATCCGTTCCGGATCGCCACCTACCGCAGCTCCGAAGAAATGGACGCGGCGATCGGCTGCATTGACGATAACAGTTTTGTGCAGCAGGTGGCGGAGCAGACGGAGCACTTTGCTACCCGGGTGGAGTCGGTTATTGCGGGCTTACAGTAGCCCCGAGCCTCGGGCGAGCCTCCGCTACCGGGCTACCGGGCTACCGGGCCGCTCCGCTGAGATACCCGCGTAGGCCGGAGTCGTTTGCCCAGGCCATCTGGACAGAACGATCCGTTATATGGCGAACTGTAGCTGATGCTGGAAGAAGACCTTACCGTGACCAACCCGAAAGGTATTCACGCCCGCCCCTCGGCGATGATCGTTCAAACCGCTCAGACGCTGGACTCAACGATTACGTTTACGATGCACGGTGAGACGGTGGCCGCCGATAACATCATGGATGTGCTGTCCCTGGGTGCCGCCTACGGTGAAACGATTCGGGTCACCATCGATGGTGGTGATGAGCACGCCGCCCTCGCCCGCATGCGCGAAATTTTCTCCCTCAACTTCAATGACGAGTGACCTTCTGTGCGGGGTAATTTACTTGTATCTACATAATACTGCAAGACCCTACTTTGTCCAAATCGGCAAGCTGGCCGACCGACCGAAAAAGTGGTATATTTAGGTGTGGATACATGGACATGTCGGTAATTCCCGACTATCTTATTAAGAATCGTTACACATACTAATTGAGGTGATCAACTTGTTCTCACGTGCCCCCGACAAACGCACCCGTTCTGAATATAGTCCCGAAGATTTTGCAGAGATCCGCAGCAACTGCGTTGCCACCAATATCGGTAAGGCGAACCGCATCGTGGGCCGCATCTATGAGGAAGCGTTCCGCGATATGGGAATTTCCTCACCGCAGTTCGCGCTGCTGGTGGTATTGGCGATCAAACGCAGCGCCACCGCCAGCGAACTCGCCGAAGAGCTCGGTGCCGACCCGAGCACCGTCTCGCGCAATACCGAACTCATGGTGAAGCGCGGGCTCATCTGCGTACATACTGGTACTGATCGCCGCGTGCGGACGTACTGCCTTACCGATGAAGGAAACGAGACGATTCAGTCCTCAGTTCCCCAGTGGAAAAAGGCGCAACGCACCGCCCTGCGGCGGATCGGACGCGGATCCTGGCGAGACGTGCGCAAAGCACTTCGAAGAATTGTGACAAATTAGATTGCATGTGCAAATAACGTTGACGGAACGCCCGGAGTGAAGTAGCTTTCTCCGCATGAGTACTGGAAAGATAATTCGTGCGGGGCTGGCGCTTGCCATCGCCATAGTCGCCGCGGTGGTTGCGGTTCGTTATAACGCGCCGGCTCTTCTCCGCGACCTGCTGACCTGGATCGATGCGCAGGGGCCCGCAGGAATCGCGGTCTTTGTAGCTACGTATATCGTGGCAACGGTTCTGTTCATTCCCGGAAGCATTCTCACCCTGGGCGCCGGCTTCGTCTTTGGCGTGGTGGGCGGAACACTGTCGGTCTCCGTAGCCTCCACGCTGGGAGCATCCGCGGCATTTCTGGTAGGGCGTTACGTAGCCCGCGACTGGGTCGCCTCCAAGACGCAGGGGAGTCCGCGCTTCGCCGCCATAGACGATGCCGTAGGGCGCGAAGGATGGAAGATTGTCTTCCTCACCCGTCTTTCCCCGGTGTTTCCGTTTAATCTTCTCAACTATGCCTACGGTTTAACCGGCGTCTCATTGCCGGCATACTTCTTCGCCTCCTGGATCGGCATGCTCCCGGGGACGGTGATGTACGTCTACTTCGGGTCCTTGGCCGCTAATCTCGCGACCCTCGGAGGCGCCACCCAGCAACGGGGAAGTTTGCAGTGGGTACTGTACAGCCTGGGGTTTGCGGCAACGGTGGCGGTCACCATCTTCGTGACGCGCCTCGCCCGGCGCGCCCTGCGCAGTGCCTTACCCGCCGAAGAAACTGAACTCGAGGGGGCATCGTCATGAATCGTTCCGACATGCTGCCCGATGATGGATACAACCGGACCCTTCTGGACAACGTGCATCCCCTGGAATGGCACAACCCGGAGCCACAGGAGCAGTACAATCTGGTCGTCCTGGGAGGCGGCACCGCCGGGCTGATTAGCGCTGCGGTGGCGGCCTCAATGGGCGCCAGAACCGCCCTCATCGAACGGGGCTTCCTCGGCGGGGACTGCCTCAACGTGGGGTGCGTACCGTCTAAAGGAGTCATCCGCGGCGCCCGGGGCCAGGCAGAACTGGTCTGGCTGGAAAAATCCGGCATGCTCGCCACTGGGTCAGCTACTTCCGGCACATCCGGCGCCCTCCCGCAGGTCAGCTTTGCCGCGGTGATGGAGCGCGTGCGCCGAATTCG
>JAWOCO010000328.1:0-2552 GCA_046483765.1 Alkalispirochaeta sp.
GGAGGCGTTCGGTACCGGCACGCTCACCATGATCAGGGTCGGCGTCGACACGCAGCATCCATTTCAGGGTCAGACTGAGTGGCGCCGGGGAGACCTGGCTCAGAACGTGGCGTGGTATTTCGCCAACAGCGAACAGACTGCAACGCTGGTGGACGTGAACGTGCACTTTGACGAGGACAAGCGAATCCG
This sequence comes from Alkalispirochaeta sp., assembly GCA_046483765.1. Taxonomy (GTDB): domain Bacteria; phylum Spirochaetota; class Spirochaetia; order DSM-27196; family Alkalispirochaetaceae; genus Alkalispirochaeta. Next base: position 190 of record JAWOCO010000328.1, read on the forward strand.
GGGCGCCGCGGGGATTCTGGTACAGGCGCTTCCCGGTGCATCACCGGATGTGCTGGAGGAAATCGGCACCGCCCTGAAACCGTCTCGTCCGGTGGGTGCCGCCTTTGCCGCCGGCACCACCGCATCTCAATTGGTACAGAAGCACCTGGCGCCGTGGTCACCGGAACTGATCGGTACACGGGCAGCTGAGTTCTACTGCAGTTGCAGCCATGAGCGTTTTGGTAAGTTTCTCGCCGCCCTTCCTCAGGATGAACAGCGTGACATTCTGGAAAACGGCCCGATCCCGGTAAAGACGACGTGCCATAACTGCAATTCCACTTACCGCTTTGAACGAGAGGAGTTAGTGCAGCTCTTCAGCGATATCTCGCCCGCTCAATCGTAGCCGCCCGGCGGCGAATGTCCCGGGATAGATTGGCTTCGATCAGCAGGTCCAGCGCCTCCTCGGCCGCGACGGGATAACGCTGCGTTCCGGAGGTGAACTCCAGGAGCTCGATCATCGCCGGCGCCAGCACGGTGCGGTCCCGATCGCCGGCGCGGCGAAAGCGATCCACCGCGTGGGCGGTGATCCCCGCCTCATCTATTCCAAAGCGCGCGAAGGCGAATAGTGCCGCTGCCACCACCTGGGCATCCGGATCGTGACGTACCACATCGGTGAGGACCTCTCGGCTGGTACGATCCAGATAGCGCCCCAGTTCCTCCACGGCGGCCCGTCGGATTTCGGGGAAATCGTTACGCACCCGCCCCTCATCTACCTGGAGCGATTCAAGCACCTCTCGCACCAGCCGCCGCAGAATCGAACGCGCCTCGCCGACGCGATCAAAAAGCACCGCCCGGCGGCGTTGCCCTTGGATCTCCGACAGGAGTGCGCTGCGCTCATTGCGGGAGGTTCCCTGGAACACGGCCTCCGCCCGGGCACGGAGCGCCCCGGGGGATACATCGTTCCGACGTCGCTGTCCCCGCGGCGCAGGGCGGGACCACTCACGCAGAAGCGGCAGCGGGTCAACCGGTCCGGCCTCCACGGTCCACGCCTCGAGCGACCAGTCCCGGTAGGTCAGGATCAACTGTCCTACCCCGTCGATCCAGGTTGCAGTGGCAGGAACGTGGGAAAGCTCCACCTCGTCCAGGATCGCCCCCGCTTCAGACAGGAGCAGGAGCTGCCGTCCGGAAACTATCAAGAACCCGCCGGAGAGTACCCGCCCGGTGCGAACCATATCGATAGAACCATCGGCTGGCAGCGGAGCGGCGCGCACGTCTCCCTGGGAGTCCACCACAGACACTCCCCCGGTAGGATAGGCCACCGCGGCGTACCACGCCTCCGACCGGCCCCGGGGAGGCGCTACTGCGACGTGCACGGAGGGGGCGTGGCGGGCCGGGGATTCCGCCAGGTCGCGCGAAGCCCGCTCGGTCGGGACTGCCCCTTCAGACACGCCTCCAGCAGGCGCGGGCCCAGACGCGAGATCGGCTTCCATCGGAACTCGCCACTGAACAGAAACCTCATCGCTACCCTCCTCGGCAATGTTCAGCAGGGTCAGGGTCCCGGCGCTATCGACGGTGAGGAGGGCCGGCGATATGGTTCCCACCCCTTCCATGGCCACCACCGGGGCACCGAGGCGCGTCAGTTCGATCCCCGTGCCGTTTCCGTCGAACCGGAACAGTCTGCCATCGGCGAGAGCCACGTATACGGCTCCCCGATACGCCACCACGGCGGTAGGCGCAGTGGGGAGCCGCCGCTGCCAGAGCACGCCACCCGCGCTACTGGCGTGAGTCACCAGACCCGTGGCGGAGACGGTATAGATCAGCGATTCCCCGTCGGTAACGATGAAGCGCGCATCCCCAGCAACTACTGAATCGACGGACAGCGGCTGCCCGACGACTCGAGGGGAAGCACCAAAGAGATCAACCCGCACCACAGGCGCACCGCTGGAACGGGGAGGAATCAGGAGGGCGTAATCGGATCCCTCCCTCAGCGCGCCGGTCGGCTCGCGGAGACCGGTGCGGGTGGTGGCCACCACCATCCCCTGGGAGTTTCGCAGACGGAGTCGGCGGTCCTCGGTGACAACGGCAATCAGCGCGTCCTCACCGGAGCCGAGGCCCCACGGCTCGACGGTAACTCTGCCGGGGGTAACGTCGGACCAGGCGGGCGTCACGGTCCACTGGGCGGCCGCGGGGGATACCTGTCCGCCGGCGGCAGCTACGATCACCGCGATCGCCACCGCCCAGCTGCGGGAGCGCCGCCGCGGAGAGCGTCTGTTCATGGTTCCGGGGTCCGACGATCGAGGATGACAAGCGCCTCGATGTGCGCGGTTTGGGGATAGAAGTCGAGGAGCGTCACTTGAGTGACTTGGTAGGCGTGGCGGAGGCGC
>JAWOCO010000110.1:0-6343 GCA_046483765.1 Alkalispirochaeta sp.
CGATGTGCTGCTGCAACCGGGCTTTGCCGATTTTCTTCCCGGCGAGACCGATGTAGCCGTGCAGTTGGCCCCGGGACTTCGTCTGAACGTCCCGGTAGTCTCTGCCGCCATGGATACCGTCACCGAGTGAGATCTGGCGATCGCCCTCGCCTTGGAGGGTGGCGCCGGTGTAATTCACCGCAATATGCCTCCTGACGAACAAGCGCACCAGGTACGGCGCGTCAAGCGTCATTTGAACTGGGTCATCGACAACCCGGTCACCGTGGGGCCCGATCAGACGATCGCCGACGTGCGATCCCTGGTTGCCGCCAACGGAATATCTGGTCTTCCCGTAATCGATGATGGCCGCCTGGTCGGCATTATCACCAGCCGGGACCTACGGTTCGCACCCACCGACGACCTACTGGTTCGGACGGTGATGACCCCCGACCCGGTGGTGGTGGTGGGGGACCCCTCTCTGGAAAGTGCCCAGGAAAAGTTCAACGACCACAAGATCGAGAAGCTCCCGGTAGTGGACGATCACGGCCGCCTGACGGGGCTTATCACCGTGAAGGACATGGAGAAGCACAACCAGTTTCCCTACGCCGCCACCGATAGCGCCGGCCGCCTCCTGGTGGGAGCGGCGATCGCGCCCACCGACGTGGAGCGGCGCCTGGGCCCCCTCATGGAGGCGCGGGTGGACTTCGTGGTGGTAGATACCGCTCACGGAGACTCGGGAAACGTCGTCCGCACGATCCAGACGATCAAGCAGCGCGCCCCGGAACTGCCGGTGGTGGGTGGCAACGTGGCCACCGGTCCCGGAACGCAGCGCCTGATCGATGCCGGAGCGGATATTATCAAGGTGGGGGTCGGCCCGGGATCGATCTGCACCACGCGAATCGTCGCCGGCGTCGGCGTTCCCCAGCTGTCTGCGGTGCTTGCCGCCGTTGATGTGGCCCGCCGCCATAACGTGCCCGTCATCGCCGACGGGGGCATTAAGTTCTCCGGTGATATCACCAAGGCCCTTGCCGCCGGCGCCCACGCGATTATGGTGGGGAGCCTGTTTGCCGGCCTCAAAGAAGCCCCGGGACGAGAGTTCCTCTATGAGGGACGGATCTTCAAGGCGTACCGTGGTATGGGCTCCAACGCCGCCATGAAGAAGGGCGGCCCCGACCGCTATAACGTGGCGGAGGGAGAGGAGCCGGTACCCGAGGGCATCGAAGGTCGTGTGCCGTACAAGGGCGAGCTGCGTCCCTACCTCCACCAATTGGTAACGGGGCTGCGGAAAGGCATGGGATACTGCGGTTGCCGGACCTTGGATGAATTGCGGTCCTACCGGAACTTCATTAAGATATCGCCGGCAGGTCTCGCGGAAAGCCACGTTCATGATGTGGCCATGGTACAGCAGCCTGCAAATTACTCCCGGAGCTGATATTTTGAATGTAGTTGTAATCGGTGCGCAGTGGGGCGATGAGGGCAAAGGCAAAATCGTCGACTTTCTCTCTTCTCAGGCAGATACGATCGTACGATTTTCCGGTGGCGCCAACGCCGGTCATACGATCGTGCATGACGGTAAGACCTATAAACTTCACCTGGTCCCGTCGGGGATCATCTACCCCGACACCACTGTGGTGCTGGGCAGCGGCATGGTGATCGACCCGGAGGCGCTCTTCACCGAGCTCCAGGAACTGGAGCAGATGGATATCGCCTGGGAGGGACGCGTGTTTATCTCCGATCGCGCCCACCTGGTCCTTCCCAGCCATCGCGCCGAGGATATCGAACGCGATTTGCAGCGGAAGTATCCTATCGGTACCACCGGCCGCGGCATCGGTATCGCCTACGCGCACAAAGCACTGCGTGACGGAATCCGACTGGCCGACCTGGACTGGGCGGAGCAGCTCAGTGAACACAGCGAGGAGGACCGGGAACTGGTGGAGACGTTTCGGTCACGTCTCGCTCCGATGACCGTCGATATCGCCACCTTCATGCACGACGGGACCAGCACTGCACGGGACAGCGCCCAGGGCAGGGTGCTGTTGGAGGGAGCTCAGGGAGCGCTCCTGGATCTCGATCTGGGCACGTATCCCTACGTTTCCAGTGGAAGCTCCTCCGCCGCCGGCGCCGCCAGTGGGGCGGGAATCGGCCCGAGAGAACTTGACCACGTGCTCGGCGTCTTCAAGGCGTACACCACGCGCGTCGGCAACGGCCCATTTCCCGCCGAGCTCGACGGCGAGCAGGAGGGTGAGCTGGAGACCTACATCCGGGAGGTCGGTCGAGAGTATGGGGTGACCACCGGCAGACCGCGCCGCGTGGGCTATCTCGATCTGGTGGCGCTACGCTATACCTGCCAGACAAACGGGATCGATAGCCTCGCCCTCACTCACCTGGACGTGCTGGACGACCTGGATGAAATCAAGGTCTGCATCGCCTATGAAACGGATTCGGAGACGCTGGATTACTTTCCCGCATCGATTCCGACGTTGGAGCGCGCCCGGCCGGTGACCCGCCGGTTCTCCGGCTGGAAGCAGTCCATCGGCGAGACCACGACGTTTGATGAGCTCCCGGCACCCGCTCGAGAGTACGTGGAGTTTATCGAGGCCTACGTGGGGGTTCCCGTGGGAATCATCTCCGTAGGGTACGAGCGGCGACAGACGATGGTGCGTATCGACCCCTGGGAGGCGCGGAATGACCGTTGACCGGATCGTCATTCTTGACTTTGGCAGTCAGACCACCCATCTCATCGGACGGCGTATCCGGGAGCGCGGCGTATTTGCCGAGATCGTGTCCGGAACCGCTCCCGTTACCGAATGGATGGATGACTCGGTAAAAGGCGTGATTCTCTCCGGCTCCCCGTCTTCCGTTCATGACTCGAACGCACCCCGACCGGATAGTGCAGTCTATGACCTTCCCGTTCCGAAACTCGGTATCTGTTACGGATTACAGATTACCACACACCTCCACGGCGGCGAGGTGAGCCGATCGGAAACGCGGGAGTATGGACCGGCTCCGGTGGAGGTAGTGACCCGCAACCCGCTTCTGGAAGGGGTGGGAGCGCGCTTCCTCTCCTGGATGAGTCATGGCGACGCGATTCGCCGTTTACCGGCGGGCGGCCGCGAGGTTGCCGGCACCACCCACGGTGTTCCCGCGGTGATCTCAATCAGTGAGTACCACTTTACCGGGATTCAGTTTCATCCGGAGGTCAGCCATACGGAACACGGCGGCATGATTCTCGACAATTTTGCCACCCGCGTCTGTGGCGCGCGACGGCAATGGTCGGTGGCGGATTACCGCCACGACCTGGAAGAGCAGGTTCGCGATCACGCGGGAGACCGACCCGTTCTCCTGCTCATTTCCGGCGGCGTGGATTCCTCGGTCGTGGCGGCGCTGCTTTTGAGCGCGCTCGATCCGGAGCAGGTGCACCTGATGTACATCGATACCGGCTTGATGCGCAAAGATGAGTCTCAGGAGATCGGTACAGCGCTCCGCGCCCTGGGAGCGAAGCACCTCTACCTGGTGGACGCCTCCCAACGATTTCTTTCCGCCCTGGCGGACGTGGCGGACCCCGAAGAGAAACGGCGGATCATCGGGGACACCTTCATCGAGGTCCAGGAACATGAGATCCAGCAGCGGATTACCGGAGATTACTTTCTCGCCCAGGGAACACTCTACACCGACCTGGTGGAAAGCGGGCATGGCGTTGGCGGGCATGGAGCATCCATTAAAAGCCACCACAACGTCTCCAGCCCGCTGGTGCGGGCCAAGCGTGACGCCGGACTGATCCTGGAGCCGCTGAAAGAACTGTACAAGGATGAAGTTCGAGAATTGGGACGCCTCTTAGGCCTCCCGGAAACGGTAGTTGGGAGACACCCCTTTCCCGGTCCCGGTCTGGCGGTTCGCATTCTCGGGGCCGTAACCGCCGAACGGTGCGCTATTCTCCGTGAGGCGGACGCAATTTACATTCAGGCGCTGCGGGATGCCGGACTCTACGACGAAATCTGGCAGGCGTTTGCCGTACTGTTGCCGATCCAGTCCGTGGGCGTCGCCGGGGATAGCCGCGTCTACGGTGACGTCGTAGCGTTGCGGGCGGTTACCTCCCGTGACGGCATGACGGCCGACATCTACGAGTTTCAATCGTCATTTCTGCGTAATGTTGCCGCGGCGATTACCAACCGCGTTCCCCAAGTGGGGCGGGTAGTCTACGACTTCTCAGGAAAACCCCCGGCCACCATCGAGTGGGAATAACCGGGGAACCGTTGGAGGTGAGGGGAGTCGAACCCCTGTCCTAGGACGCCGGCGGCACGCTTCTACAGGTTTAGTTGAGACTTATATGTCGGCGATGATGTCGGCGCCTCAACAAGGCCAATCACCGCCCGATCCCGACAAAGAGTCCCACCGATCCGTCGGGCACGATCGGCAGCAAGTCCTGGTTTCTGTCAAGCAACGGGGAGCTCAGAACGGCGCGCCCCGCGCCCGTCTGACCTACTGCTTACGCAGCGGCCGGAAGGTATTCTGCATCGTTGGCAGATAAAAGGTTGCCAATCAGGAGATGGCGCTCCACCTGCAACGTACCGCTCAAGACAGCCCCAGTCGAATCCGGAACACCCCCGAAGCGATACTCTCTCAAGGTACTGCCGAAACCGACGGCAGTCAATCCCTCTGTGCCAGTAACGCTGCGTGGAGCTCGGGCGTTGAACAGGCGATCGCCGACGTACCGATCGCCCGTTCCTCGCCGGCGATATCCGTGAAGATACCGCCCGCTTCTCGCAGGATCACTCCCAACGGAGCGATATCCCACGGGCTCATAATTGGATCAACGATCGCGTCCGCATCTCCCCGGGCAACCAAGAGGTATCCGTACGCATCTGCCCAGGTGCGCACCTCCGCGGCCGAACGCATCACCGATACCGCCCACTGCGGGTGCCGAGCGATTAAATCGGTGGGATTCGTGGTGAGGAACCAGGAATCGCCCAGGCGGGTAGTGGTGGAGACGTGCAGCCGGCGGCCGTACTCGTCCCAGGCACCCAGCCCCACCGCGGCGGCGGCCATCTCGCCGGTGGGGGGACAATAGATCACGCCCACCTGCGGAACGCCGCGAACTACCAGGGCCACCAGCGTGGTGTACAGCGGTACCCCTCGGATAAAGGACTTGGTGCCGTCGATTGGATCCACGATCCATTCATATTCAGCCGACCCCAGGGCCCCACCGTACTCTTCTCCCACCACGGTGTGGTCCGGAAAGCGCCGGAGAATCGCCTCCCGCAATGCGGTTTCCACCTGGCGGTCCGCTACCGTCACTGGAGACTCATCGGCTTTGCGTTCGACTTCCAGATGAGGGCGCCGGAACCAGTCCAGACTCAGACGGCCGCCAATACGCGCAAACTCTCGCGCCGCGTCCAGATATTCTGCCAAAGACTCCGCCCGATTCATTCCCGTCCCCGCATTTCCCGGTCCATGTCCCGTTTCTGTTGCTTCTTTTTCAGGCTTTCCCGTTTATCGTACAACTGCTTTCCTTTACAGATTCCCATTTCGAGCTTTATGAGTCCTTGCTTCAGGTAGAACTCCAGGGGAATCAGAGTAAACCCTCGCTCCTCAACCCGACGCCGCATACGATCGATTTCTCCGCTGTGAGCCAGGAGTTTGCGATCTCGAAGCGGGGGATGGTTAAAGAGGTTCCCGTGACTGTACTCCGCGATATGCAGTCCGATGAGCCAGAGCTCCCCGTTTCGTACGCGGCCATAGGCATCGGAGAACGAGAACTTGTGCGCCCGCATCGATTTGACCTCCGTTCCCTCGAGAACGATCCCCACCTCGATTTTCTCTTCGACGGTATACTCGTGAAACGCCCGACGATTGCGGGCGAGTGATTTTCTATCGGCCATTGGTGTCCATTTCGCTTTCTGTTGAATCGGCTGAATCAGCTGAATCAGCTGGATCAGCTACATTTGCCGAGACGATCGCGAGGCGCCCTCCCAGGAATGGGGTGGTCCAATCCGGTGGCTGAGCGCCGATAAGATTGTGGCCCGTTTCTCCCGAGGCAAAACTGCCTCCCGCCACGGTCCGCTGATCGCCAACGGTGGGAGAAAACGTGCGATAGTGACGGGCGTACCAGTCGGAGGTCCACTCCCAGAGGTTTCCCTCCAGGTCGAAGGCATCGAGGGCGCCGGCGTTCCGCCCTCCCACGGAGGCAGGACCGTCCCCCTCCGAAACCACCGACACGTCTCCCAAGCCGTTGAGAAACGCCGCGTACTCCCTGGTCGATCTCCTGCTCGCCGGTGATTGAAATGGCCATGATGTTCAGCGTGGTCTCGTAGCCCAGCGAATCGGCGTGGTGGATCATTTCGACAGCTTCGGAGACTTCGTGGAC
>JAWOCO010000131.1:0-21550 GCA_046483765.1 Alkalispirochaeta sp.
ATCGAGCCGTGTTTCCAGTACTCATCGCGGTGCTGGTGCTCCAGCCACGTCTTGAGCCACAGGCCGCTGCCGTTGAGCCGATCAAGCCACATCTCCCGCCAGCGGTCGCCCACCAGCGCCGGATCGGGGGGCATGGAGTTATAGGCGAGCATCGTTGAGGCCCAGGAGATGTTGTCTCCCAGAAGCGCGCCCCCCATGTAGTGCACATCATCGGCGTAGCGATCGTCCGTGGAGCAGACGCTCACCACCGCTTTGAGTTGTGGTGGACGGCGGGCGGCGATCTGCAGGCCATTAAACCCGCCCCAGGAGATTCCGATCATGCCCACCTGCCCGTCGCACCACTCCTGCTCGGCGAGCCAGGCGATCACATCTTCCCCGTCATCCAACTCCTGCGGGAGGTATTCGTCGGTAAGGACACCTTCGGAATCACCGCTCCCCCGCAAATCCACCCGGATCGAGGCGTAGCCGAAGGAGGCGAAGTAGGGATGCATGCTCCCGTCCCGGCCGCGAGTCATATCCCGCTTGCGGTAGGGAATGTACTCCAGAATCGCCGGCGCCGGCGTCCCGGGCCGCCCACCGGCCGCCACCGCCGTCTCCGGCAGCCACACCCGCGCGGAGAGCCGGGTACCATCCCGCATGGGAATCCACACGTGCTCCAGCGTCGTCACGCCGGTACCGGCAGTGCTGTTTGAACCGTTCATGATGCTTCTCCCGCCGCCCGGTGCGGCACCGCTCCCAGTCGTCGCGCGCGGGCGCGCTTTCGGGGACGTTTCTTGGGGGGCGTCCCCAGGGTAAAGTCGAGGAGCTCCATGCACCGCCGCCGCCGCGCCAGAAGCTCCTTCTGAGAGTCAGCCCCCAGGTAGATATCGGCCAGTTCGTAGCTGTAGGCATCTTCATCCAGCAGTGCGGAGAGCTGCGTGCCCTCATGTACCAGCATCGCGATCGACGCCCCCGGCACTTCCGCCTCTACCCGGCGCAGCTGCGCGGCACTCGGCAGTGAGGTAATCACTGCATCCCGAAAGGCGTGGACAAAGCACTTGGCGGCCACCCGACTGGCGCCCCTGCGGTGCGGCACCACCGGCGTGCGGCCCCGCGCCACATCCACCACGATTCCCTGGTTGGATTCGCCGTCCACCCGCTCAAAGAGCGGCGCGTGGGATTGCGACGCCCGGGGATTGATCTCCAGCAGCCAGATCTTCTCCGTGCTGGGTGCATAGTAGAACTCGATGTTAAAGGCGCTGTTATGAAACCCGATCTGCCGAATGACGGCGATCGCGATTTCGCTCATCCGGCTCCGCACCCACTTCGGCAACTGCGAGGGGTACTGATAGCGGGAAAACGTCGACCCGTTGGACTCTCGGATAGAGTCAACCACACCGTAGATCTCCACCGCACCTCCCACGGCGTACCCCTCGAGGGTACACTGCCGCCCCCCGATGATCCCCTCCGCGAGACAGGCATGCTCCGGCAAGGATGAGATCTCCCGAGGAAGGTCCGCGCGGTGGAGGATGTCCTGCAGCGGATCGGAAAGGCGTGGAAGTTGCTCCCGAAACACCTCCGCCGCGTCCTGCAGTTCCTCCGGTGTGTTCACCCGATAGCCCAGGTGTGAGCGGTAGGAGTTCATCGGTTTCACCCACATGGGAAACGCCAGGCGTTCGGTGAGCCCGGTGAGAGACGCCTCATCGTAGGGATCAAACGCGGCAAACGGTGGTACCGCCTCCGGAGCTGCCTCGCGCTGCAGCAACCGGCTCCAGTACTTGTGGTTGCATCCCAACACCGCTTCCAGCGTGGGTCCGGGAACGTCGAACTTCCGGCAGAGTATCGGCAACAGCTCCGTGGCGGGAAAATCCAGCAGCGTGATAATCGCGTGGATCGATCCGGTGTGCGCCTCGAGGCGTGCCTCGCAGGTGCGGAGCAGCCGGTCCACGGCAAACCACTCTACCCCGCGCAGCTCGTCGTGGGTGAGTAGCGCGTGAAAGGTGCAGTCCGATAGGTGCGGGGTGCGCTCGAGAATCTCCCGATTGTCATCGTCGAGGCCGAGAACAAAGATGTGCTGTGTCAATCAGGTTTCCTTCGGGTAGCCGGCGGCGTCCCAGGCGGCCTTGCCCCCGGAGAACTCGTAGACGTGCGTATACCCCAGCTTCTCCAGCTTCTCAGCGGCGATTACGCTGGCACGACACGCCTCATCATGGCAGTAGGTAACAATCTCGTCCTCGGGAGCAAAGCGTTCCCGGGCGGTCTTCCCGATTTTGTTGAAGTGGATGTTAATCGCCCCGGGGAGGTGCCACTTTTCGTACTCTTTGGGCAGCAACGTCTCCACCAGATGGAAGGTATCACCGCGGTCAATTTTTGCTTTCAGGGTTTCTATATCAATCGTCTCAGGCATTATTCGCTCCTATAGGAAGTCATCCGTGAGCCATCTCCGGCACGTGGATACGCCGCGCATCCGAGTCTCCATGTGGCATCGGTCAGCATCTCACCGGCCAGTATCGCACCAATCAGCAGTTACAGATGCGCACCGGCTGGTGTGTGCTTTCCAGCACATCTCGCCAGAGGTTTCCCTCGGGATCTACTTTCTTGCGCTCCGACACAGCCACTTCCATGGGAATGTGCACGAAGTGATCGTTCACTAAGCCCACGATCGACTCAGTTTTCCCCGCCATCGCCGCGTGGACGGCGGCGTTGCCCAGCCGGGAGCAGTAGACGCTATCCGTGGGAACCGCCACGGCACTGCGGATGATGTAGCTGGGGTCGATGTACTTGAGATTGAAGGGAATGCCCCGCCGTTCCATATGCTCGGAGATCACCTTCTTCAAAAACACGCCGATATCCCCGAGCTTCCGGTTGCCGCTGGCGTCGGTCTGCTCGTTCTGCGGCAGCAGGTCTTGCCCCGCCCCCTCGGCAACAATAATCACCGCATGCTGGCGCTTCTCCAGCCGCTTCTCCAAGAGGTTGAACAGACCTTTCTCCCCCTCGAGCTCGAAGGGTACCTCCGGAATGAGGACAAAATTGGACTCATGGCTGGCTAGGGCAGTGTGCGCTGCAATAAACCCACTTTCGCGCCCCATGAGCTTCACCAGGCCGATGCCGTTCACCGCGGATTTGGCCTCGGTGTGTGCCGCCGCCACCACCCGGGCGGCCTCGGACACCGCCGTCTCAAACCCAAAGGAACGCTCGATAAAACTGAAGTCGTTGTCGATCGTCTTGGGAATTCCCATAACCGAAATCTTCAGTCCGCGCCGCTTGATCTCCCGGGCGATCGCCAGCGCCCCCTTCTGCGTGCCGTCACCACCGATGGTGAACAGAACGTTCAAGTTGAGGCGCTCGATCGAATCCACCAGATCCTCGGTACGTTCACCACCACCCCGACTCGATCCCAGCACGGTTCCGCCGATCTTATGGATGTCGTCGACTATATCGTTGTCCAGTTCGATTGTGGGAGCAGCGGTCTCCGGCAACAGTCCCTGAAACCCCCAGGGGATACCGGTAATGCGGCGCACGTGATACCGATACCATAGGCACCGCGTGACGGCGCGGAGGACGTCGTTCATCCCAGGGCATAACCCGCCACAAGTAACGATACCGGCGTGAACGTGGCCCGGAGCAAAGAAGATCTTCTGCCGGGGACCGGCCTTTTCCAGCAAGCCGTGATCCTTCTCGGCGGCAGCTTCAGCATTGGGGATGTCCACATCGTACAGGACGCGCTCTTCATCGTTGCCGTAGTTGGCGATCTCGTCGCCCTTCACGTGAGAATAGGGAATGGGCGAGGGAATCTTGGGAGTTCCCAAAGTAGGAATAGTAAAATCGTGAGCCATAGACTCCATGATAGTACACGTGCGGGATGTTGCCAAATGCCGCGGGAGAGAATAGGCTCACACCACTGTGAACGTTTTGGTAATCGGCGGCGCCGGGTATATCGGCAGCCATGTGGTGCGGGAACTGCTGGATGAGTCGTACTCGGTAACGGTCTTTGACAATCTCTCCAGCGGGTTGCGGATCAATCTGCAGCCCTCGGCTGAGTTTGTCCATGGCGATATCTTGCGTCCCGACCAATTGGCGGCAGCTATGGCGGGCCACGACGCGATTATTCATCTGGCTGCGTTCAAGGCGGCGGGAGAGTCGATGGTCCGGCCCGAGAAGTACGCCCTGAACAACCTCAACGGCACGGTGAACATCCTGAACGCCGCCTCCGCCGCCGGAATCCGCCGGATCGTGTTCTCCTCCAGCGCCGCGGTCTACGGGGAGCCGAAGTACCTGCCGATCGATGAGGCGCACCCGACCAGTCCGGAGAACTTCTACGGTTTTACGAAGCTCGAAATCGAACGCGTCATGGCGTGGTACGACCAGCTGCGGGGCATGCGGTACGCCGCTCTGCGGTACTTCAACGCCGCCGGCTACGATCCGCAACGCCGCGTCCGCGGATTGGAACAGAATCCCGCCAACCTGCTGCCGGTAATCATGGAGGTTGCCACGGGGGCGCGGGAGCAGCTCAAGGTGTTCGGCGACGACTACGACACTCCCGACGGCACCGGGGTCCGCGACTATATTCACGTCTCAGACCTGGCGCGGGCCCATGTCGCGGCCCTGCGCACCATCGATGCCCGGGACGAATCCGTGGTGGTTAACCTGGGAAGCGAGACCGGTGTCAGTGTAATGGAGATCGTGGAGGCGGCGCGGCGGATCACCGGTCGGAAGATTCCCGTGGAGATCACCGACCGCCGCCCCGGTGATCCGGCGAAGCTGGTGGCTTCCGCCGCCTACGCCCGGGAGCTGCTGCAGTGGTCGGCCGAGGTGAGCGATGTGGACTCTCTGGTCTCTACCAGCTGGGACTTGTATCGCGGGTGACCGCGATTTCCGTATATCGCGGATAACCGCGATTTCCGTGTATCGCGGATGACCGCGATCGTCTGGATCGCGGAAGACCGGCGGGTTCACCGTCGAGGACGGTGCGCCTCCGTCGGTTCAAACGCGGGACAGTGGTAGCCGGTGCTCTCATAGACCACGTGGCTCGGCATACGGCGGGATTTGATCCCGAACACGGTGCAGCCCCGGGGAAATCGGGCGTTCCAGGTGACCGTGAAATGCCGACACTGCAGACAATTGGGTGCTCGCTCCGCTGACCGCCCCTGCTCCATACCTCTCGTATCATATATTAGAGCCTTGTAACTTTACAAATCTTGGAACCATGGCCTACGATTATCGTAAGAGGTTATGGGGTTTATGCAGACGCGTACGCATTTTTATCTGTCAGTTTCTCCGATAGAGGCACTTATCGCATCACAGCTGGAGCCGGAGCAGTTTGGTCAGTATATGGCGATCGGGTCCAAGAACGGATCCTACGAGCGCATCATGTTTATCGAGGTCACCGGTGGCTTTGGTGACCATTTCGACTGGAAGTACGCCGAGGAGCGGTGTGTATCTCATCCGTCGGGGGAGCCCAAGCACTCGGTCTGGCTCGGAGTCTACCGCGTCCTGGAACACGTTCCGCTTTCGGTGATGCAGGCGATGTACCTGACTACCAAAGATGGGCGCAGTCTCAAACTGGAGCCCACCGATACGCTTCCGGAAAACTCGAGGCCGTTCTACGTCTATCAGGAGCTGGCGCCGCTGACGCCGCTGGTGGTGAGCGCACTGCCACCCGCGGATTTCGCCGGGTTCATGACTGACCCCCAGAACCACGTCTCCGTGCCGTCGGTGGTGTTTAGCGACCTGAAAGTGGTAGATTTCGATGACCCGGAGCGCACAGGAAACATCGGCGGCGCCTACGATCGCAACCTGGAACACTTGAAATCGTGCGTTCACGCAGTGACCAGTACTCCCGATAAGCCCAACAAGAATGTTGAACGATCGGTGAGCTCATTCTCCTACCAGATCATCCAGGATGGGCTCTACGTGGGGAATGGAAACGGAATGGTGCATTTCCCGATGCCCGATCTGGAGACAATTCGCCGCGATCACTACGATTGGGGCCGTTCTGCGATGGTCCTCTAAGAGCGCTCGTGAGTATACTGAAGGAGCTCGGAAGGAGAGTTTCATGAGAAGAATGCCGGCGCTACTGCTGTGCACACTGATCGGAATCGGCTCGGTCTCCGCCCAGGAGATGCGCGTCTACACCGAGGGAGAGACCAACTTTGCTCCCAGTACCACCCGCTTTGAACTAACCACGGAGACCGATGAGGAGATCGCGGAGATCCGCTATCGGATAAACGATGGTGAGGCTATGCTCTATGAGGAGCCGCTCCAGTTCCCCGAAGAGGGGCGTTACGAGATCACCTATGCCTCGGTCGATGCCGCGGGAGTTACCTCTCAAGAAGAGACGTATTCCGTGGTCATCGATGATACCGCACCGGCGATAACCGCCACCGCCCGAGGTGCTGCCATGGTGGGGGACGATACCACCTATCTTCGCAGTAATACGGAACTACAACTGCAGGCCACGGACTCAGCCTCCGGCGTGGCGGAGATCTTCGTCAGTCTCGACAACGAGAACTTCGAGCAGTTTAGCGAACCGGTATCGTTTCCGCGAGAGGGACGCTACCGGGGATACGCCTACGCCGTGGACAATGTGGGTAACCGTTCTCCCACGGTAACGCTGGCGGTGGTGGTGGACGATACGCCGCCCACCACGCGGATCATACCACGCCAACCGATGGCAACCGTCCGGGGAACACGATTTGCCACCACGGGATCCACCTTTGCGGTTCACGCCGAGGATACCGGCTCCGGCGTCTCTCGTGTGGAGGTTTCCGTTGACGGAACGGACTTCCAGGAGTTCACCGAGCCGGTCCAGTTTGACGAACCCGGAGAGCACACGCTCCAGGCGCGGGCGATCGATCATGCGGGAAACGAGAGTACCGTGGCCCAGCTTTCCTTCGTTGTGGACGAGGCTCTTCCCCAGCCCAGCGTTGACACCCTCCTTGAGTAGCGATACCACCACAGCCGACCAGTGTTATCTGGTGGGCTCCTTTACTACGGAACCGCGCGCCCGCGCCCACGCAGATCTGCAGGAACTGGAGCGGCTGTGCCGTGCCGCGGGACTCACGCCGGTGGGAGGCGAACTGGTACGCGTCCGTGAGCCGCAACCTGCGCTGTACCTGGGGACCGGTCAGGCGGATCGAATCATCGCCGCCGCTCACGACCTGGAGGCGGCGATCATCGTATTCGATCGAGCTCTGTCGCCGGTGCATCTGCGCAACTGGGCCCGCCGCAGCAAACTCGAAGTATACGACCGGCACGCCGTGATCCTGGAGATCTTCTCCTCCCGCGCGCGTACGCGGGAGGCACAGCTTCAGGTGGAACTTGCTCGCGCCGAATACGCCCAGTCCCATCTGGTGGGTATGTGGCAGCACCTCTCACGACAGGGCGGGGGTAGCCGCCTGGCCCGGGGAGAGGGCGAGAAACAGATCGAAATGGACCGCCGGCAACTCTCCCGACGGGTGCAACGTGCCCGTAAGGCGTTGGACCAGGTGGGACGGCAACGGGAACTCCGACGGCGCGGCCGAGATGGTTTGTACCGGGTGGCGCTGGTTGGCTACACCAATGCGGGAAAGTCATCACTCATGAACCGGCTCACCACCGGTGGCGTTCGCACTGCTGATCAGCTTTTTGCCACCCTGGATCCCACCACCCGCAAACTGTATCTCGACGCAGAGACCACCGCCCTGGTGAGTGATACCGTGGGCTTTGTCAGGCACTTACCCCCGGAACTGATCGAGGCGTTTCACTCTACCCTGGAGGAGGTGACGGAAGCGGATCTCCTGCTGCTGGTAGTTGATACCTCCGACCGGCGAGTGGCGGAGGAGTTAGCCACCACCCAGGAGATTCTGGAGTCGATCGGTGCCGGCGAGATTCCGTCTATTCTGGTCCTCAACAAGATCGACCGGATCGAGGGGGACGGCATCGACCTGGTACCCACGATCGGACTCAACGGAACCCATGTCGCCACCGCTCAGACTTCGGCGGTCACCGGCACCGGTATCGACGAGCTTCGCACGACGATTCTGCATGCTCTCACCGACAGCCTTTCTTGATCGGGCGGTGGGGGAATGCTACCATCTGACACTGTGGAACAGATTCTGTACACGCATCGCTATGACTCCCCCGTGGGCCCGCTCTTTCTCGCAGTAGATCGCAGCGGAAGCGTTCATCGGGTGAGCTACACCGATTTCCGCTCGGAGATCCTGCCAGGTACATGGGAGGAGAACAAGTACGCCTGTGGCGAGCTGGAATACCAACTGGATGAGTATTTTCGGGGCACCCGCATTCATTTCACCGTCAACCTGCATCTCTCGGGAACCGCCTTTCAGGAAACGGTGTGGAATCGGTTGCGCAAGATCGGCTACGGCACCACCATGAGTTACAGTGCGCTTGCCCAAAAGATCGGACGGCGAGAGGCGGCGCAGGCGGTGGGAAACGCCACCGGAGCAAATCCGGTGGTGGTGGTGGTGCCGTGTCACCGGATCATCAATGCCAACGGCGATATTGGATCCTACGCCCGGCGCAGCATCACCAGCGAACGCGGACGGTCGATTAAGCAGTATCTGTTGCAACTGGAACGGGCGATCTAAACGGGAACGGGCGATCTGACTCGTAGCGGTGGGGCGTTACTTGGCGCTCTTGCCGGCATATACCTGCAGCAACTGAACGAGATAGAACAACTGGCGATACATCGCACTCATCCGGTCCTTGAGGGAGTCTTCGATTTCGCTGTCGAGCTCTTTCCAGTTAATAATTATCTGGTGCTCTTTGCGATCAAAATCCTCGATGAGGCTTTTCAGGTTCTTCCCGATGATGATCAAGTTCTGCGCCGCCTCGTTCACTAAGCGCAGCACATCTTTGTTAACCGAATTCAATAGGTCGTTCAGCGGTTTGCGACTGCCGGGATCCCGATCAACCACGCGCCCCACGGCGCGGCGGAGCTTCTGACCGAGTTCTCCCTCATCACCAAGACTATCGTCGAGCTTGAGAATCTGCTCCGACACCGACAACACCCCGTGGTAGGCATCGGACATCTGCTGCGCCTGGATTTGTGTGGTCCATTTTCCGCGAACGATCAGCAGATCCTGAACGATCTCGCGCACATCTTTCTTGAAGTAGTCTAACAGGTACGCCTTGAGGTAGTTCAGCGCGTCGGTATATAGAAACCCGCCGCTGTCGCTCCGCTGAAAACTGACGTTGGCCTTGGCGGTGTAGTTTTTCGTTCGTGCCACCACCGTGGTGCCGAAGACCTGTTTTACGAGCTGTTCGATGCGGTTGTTGCGCCGTTCCTGCTGAATCTTCTGCAGCGTCTGCTCCACGGTACCTTTAATCTCGTTCAGGTACGGTTCCACGATCCGCGCCCCGCCACCGGAAGCTTTTGGATACCAGTTAGGATCCTCGGAGGCGTGCTGGACGATCTTTTCCAGAACACCGGAATCGAGCACCTGAAACAGCGTCTTGGAAATCTTCTTCCACTGATCGCGGTCAACCACTTCCACTGATCGGTACGCCTTAAGCAGATCAAAAACCCGATCCCAGTCCGCCTCTCGCGGCAGCGCCTGGGCGACCTCGAGAAAATCCCGGATATCGTCAACGATATATTCCGCCTCGATCGAGTCGAAATGCGGCTTGTAGGTAAAGGAGTCCTCACTAATGGCGGAGTCAAACTTCTTCAACGTAAAGTAGAAGTCGAAATGGCAGAATTGCACAAAGGTGCGCAGGTTATTGTACTGGGTATTGATCTGCTTGACCTTCTCCGCGTCAAACGTCCCCACGAAGTCGAGCATGGCGTTCTTGACCTCTTCCGCCACCGTCTTGATCTCCGCTCCACCCCGGGTCCGCTCGCGGATCGCCTTTTCATCAAGCTGTTCCCGCAGCGCGAGCTGGCGCTCATCGAGATTGAACTCGATCACCAGCATCTTCAATGTACCCGACGCGTCACTGGGCTGAATCAGCTTACGAACGGAGGCGACGGACTTGTAAATCTCATAGAGGAATCGGGGGAAGTTGGGCTCGATCACGGAACCACGAGCTTTGTAAAACTTATATCGATCTTTCGACAATTCTTTGCCGATATTCTTCAGGATTCTGCGCTTCTCCCGTTCAGGATCACCGATGCCGAAGAGAGTCGCCAATATGCGTTCTATGAATCCCGAGTCCTGCTCGTTCTTTTCGTCGGACACACGCTAACCTTACGTCATACCGACCTTTACCGTCAATTCAAATACCGTTTATAGTCGAGCCATGAACAGTCTCGCCGTAGCGCTCAATGATGCTCTGGAAGGCACCGTGGTACCCCGGGTGTTTTCCGAACTGGGACGTCGCATGTACTTCCCCAAGGGAATCGTCGCACAATCAGCTGAAGCGAAAGAGAAAGCTCATCGCTTTAACGCGACCGTAGGTATGGCGTACGCCGACGGCCATCCGATGACGCTGCCGCTTATTCGCGAACTCACCGGTGATCTGCCCACGGAAGAGTCCGTGGCCTACGCGCCTACGGCTGGAGTTCCGGCGCTGCGAGACCGCTGGCAGCAAGAGATGATCCACAAGAATCCCGCTCTGGAAGGGGTAGCAACGACCCGACCGGCGGTGGTTCCCGGGCTGACAGCCGGTCTGGCGGTAATCAGTGATTTGTTTGCCGATGAGGACGATGTTCTCTTGCTGCCGGACCTCTTCTGGGGGAACTACCGACTCATGTTCGGCGAGCGCCGTCTGACGCAGCTGCGGGAGTTCGTCTTTTTCAACGACCAAGGAACCTTCAATCGCACCGGTTTTGCCGACGCCGCCCGTTCCGCAGCGGGGGCAGGTAAATTGATGGTGCTGCTCAATTTCCCCAACAACCCCGCAGGCTTCACCCCCACCCGGGAGGACGCGGAGTTCATCCGCAAGACGCTGGTGAACCTGGCGGATTCCGTTCCGGTGGTAGTTGTCTGTGACGATGCGTACTTCGGTCTGTTCTATGACGAGGCTGCGTTTCCCCACTCGCTGTTCAGTCTCCTCGCCGACGCGCACGCCAACTTGCTGGCGATCAAGGTAGACGGCGCCACCAAGGAAGACTTCGTATGGGGGTTCCGCGTAGGTTTTGTTACTGTTGGCTTTAAGGGCATGACTGCGGCGCACGCCACCGCGCTGGAACAGAAGCTGAATGGCGCGATCCGTTCCATGGTAAGTAATTCCAGCAGACTGTCTCAGTCCCTGATGCTGCGGGCACTCAACGACCCTCGCTACGCCGATGAAAAACGCCAGGCGTTCGAAGTGCTCTCAGCCCGCTACGCCACGTTACAGAGTATTCTACAGCAGCAGAGCGCTGAGAAGCGGGCCCCTATGCTGGAAGCCCTGCCGTGCAACTCCGGCTATTTCATGAGTTTTCGGTGCCGAGGGCTCAGCGCGGAGGATCTACGCGTGGCCCTTCTCGAGCGCGGAGTGGGTACGATCTCCGTGCGGGATGAATACCTGAGGGTGGCGTTTGCCGGCATCGACGCCGAGGATCTTCCGGCACTGTACGAAGAGATCTTTCAGGCGGCGGAAGCACTCGTTTGACTCGCGCGCAATTTCTTCCGGCGCCGGTAGTGGTAGTGGTGCTGGCGCTTTCCACGCTGCTGATGAGTGCCTGCTCTCAGCCGGAAGAGCCGATCGTGGTCTGGAGCAACGTCGCGGAGACGGCGTTTCTGGTGGAGCGCTACAACTTCCTGCACGATGAGGACGTCCGCTTTCGGTTCGTTGAGAATCTCACCGAGAGCATCACGCAGCAACGGCCGGAAGCCGATGTGGTCATCGGCCGCTGGGTAAACACGCCACCGGTGAATGCGCTCATGCGCACGCATGAGACCTATCTGTCGGCCGCTGCCGACGTACCACCGATCGACCTCGGCCCGTACTGGATTCCCCTGTCATTCAATCTTCCCACGATCGCCATGGAGCCCGACGTGGCTGAGCAGCTTCCGGAGTTTGCCGTTTCCCTGGAGGATATCTCCCAGCTGTATCGCTCTGAGACTCCGCCGATCCACTTTGCTCCCACCGCTGATCCCCAGTCGATGTACGCCCTCCACCGGAGCCTGGGGTTTCTTCCTGGAGTTGACTCGGAGGGAGCTCCCACCTGGGATGATCAAGAGCTGAGCCGGGCAATCTCTCGGATTCGAGACTGGCGGGAAGAGCACAACGGCACCGCCCAGGAGGAGGAGAACTACATCGAGCGCTATCTTTACGAGCGCCCCCTGCAACACGTCGAGAAGGATCGCCTCAGCGTGGTATACCGCGGCTCCAAAGAACTGTTCACGTGGCACTTCTTCGATCAGCGGGATGTCACGTTCCGCTGGCTCTCCGCTCCTAATGGCCGGCTGTACGCCAATGAGAACGTGGTCTACGGCGGCATCCCGACGACCTCAGAGCGGAGCAACGCCGCCGCCAGGTTTCTCACTTGGACCTTGGACCGCGAAACGCAAATCTCCATGATGGGAAGTAAGTTGGAAGCCCGCATTGAAAGCTTTGGATTTCTGGAGGGGCTCTCGTTGCACGAGTCGGTAAATCGGCACCTGGTGGAGGAGATCTACCCGGAACTTGCCGGCCGACTCCCGCATCCCGGGGCGGTAACGTTCTCCGGCCCCCTCCCCCGCTACTGGGACGAAGCACGGCGCGACGTGGTTGCTCCCTATTTGCAACAGGAAACCGAATCAGACGGACTGCGAGCGGCGCTCTCCCTGTGGTACCGTCAGCGCGGCGACTGACCAACGTTTACGACCACCTCTGGCATATGTCCACCACGCTTACCACGCACCCCCTATTCCGTATTTGACAGCTCAGCAAACTCGGCCTACACTGGTGCAGAATAATATAATCTCTTAGGAGGTGCCCTGTGGCAACAGTTCAGTTGAAGAACCTGAACAAGGTGTATGACAACGGCTTTCACGCAGTGAAAGACGCCAACGTCAACATCAAAGACAAAGAGTTCGTCGTTTTGGTCGGACCCTCGGGATGTGGAAAGACCACTACCCTGAGAATGGTGGCAGGTCTTGAAGACATCAGCGGTGGTGATCTCATGATCGATGAAAAGCGGGTCAACGACATTCCGCCGAAGGACCGGGACATCGCAATGGTGTTCCAGAACTACGCGCTGTATCCGCACATGAGCGTGTATGACAATATGGCCTTCGGTCTGAAGATCCGGAAGTTCGCCAAGGAAGACATCCAAGGTCGCGTAAACGAGGCTGCCAAGATCCTCGACATCGAAGCGCTGCTGGACCGCAAGCCCAAGCAGCTCTCCGGTGGTCAGCGCCAACGGGTAGCGGTGGGTCGTGCGATCGTCCGCCATCCCAAGGTGTTCTTGTTTGATGAGCCGCTGTCCAACCTGGATGCTAAGCTCCGGGTCCAGATGCGTGCGGAGATTTCCAGCCTTCACAATCGCCTGCAAGCGACGATGATGTATGTAACCCATGACCAGGTGGAAGCGATGACCATGGGTGACAAGATCGTCGTTATGAAGGACGGCATTATCCAGCAGATCGGTGACCCCCTGACGCTGTACAACACCCCCATTAACCGCTTCGTAGCCGGCTTTATCGGATCGCCTCCCATGAACTTCATGAGCATGAAGGTCAAGGAAGAGGGCGGTAAGATTATCGGTGATGAAGGGAACTTCACGCTTGAGTTCACCGGAAACCTGGCGGAGGCGGCCAAGGAGTACGTCGGTAAGGATGTGGTCTTTGGTGTTCGCCCGGAGGACCTGGAGTTTGAGCCGGAGTCCGCCGAAGGCAAGGCGATCGTCGCCAATATCGAGGTAGTGGAGCCGTTGGGTGCGGAGATTCACGTCTACGTCAACACCGGGTCCCACCAGCTCATCGGTCGGATTCCCCCCACGGTAACCCTCAACGTGGGAGATGGCGTACGGCTCGTTCCTAACCAGGACCGCGTAATTCTCTTCGATGTGGAAACCGAAAATGCGGTCAACGTCCACATCGAGCAGTTCCAGCAGTAAAAATCCCGCAACGTAGTTCATTGGGCCGTTTCTTTCGAGAAACGGCCCTTTTTTTGAATTGCGAACAATCCCGCTGGATACTATGATTAAGGTCATATGAGTTCCATTCCCCTATCTCTTCGAGATGAGCTAATCCGTGAGCTTCGTGATACGGAGGACCAGACGGAACGAATCTTCATGATCCTTGCCGAACGTCTTCCCTCCCTGGTCTCGGAGATGAACCGGAGTCTGGCCCGGTCGGAGTCGTCCCTGGCAGACGTGGATAGCGGCAATTCCAGCGGGGGTACGCAGCTCCAGATCACCACCCTGCTGGAGGAGACTCGCCGGGAAATGGAAGACAGTGCCCACCGCTTTCGGGAGATGTCCGAGGGTGATCAGGTACTTTTCGAGCAGTTGCAGACGGGAATCCGGCAGCTCCACTCCATCTCAGACGCGATCGACGGTATTCGCATGGACAGCGAGGACATGGAACTGGTGTCGCTGAATGCGATGACGGTAGCGCTCAAGGCCGGCAGCGCGGGGCGGGCGTTTAGCTACATTACGGACGAGCTGAAGCGTCTGGCTAACCGTACGATTACTCTGGCGGAGTCGATCTCCGGCCGGGGGCAGGCACTGCTGGAGGCGTTTCAGGAACTGGAACGCACCCTCGACGACGCCCGGCAATTTCAGACGAACCTGATCGAGTCGTTCCAGAGTCGAATCTTCGGTAGCTTCGACGACTTCAGGAGCGCCGTGCAGGATACCGTAAGCGGATTGCGGCGGTTGCACAACGAATCCCACGAGCTGAAAGAGCCGGTAAACGGAATGATGGAAGCGATTCAGCTCCAGGATCTGATTCGCCAGTCGATCGACCACATTATTCTGGCACTGGAGGCGATCCAACCGGAGGAGGCGCTCACCGATGAAGATCAACTCCTGGATGAGCTGGCGTTTGTACGGCGCATTCCGGACCTGGCGGTCTCGCTGATAGAGGATGTGGCCCAGCAGATCGATAACAGCGTGAGCACGTTCTCTCGACTCATCGAGGAAGCGGAAACGAAACGCAGTCACCTGGAGACCGACCGTCACCGTTTCATCCATGGGGAGACCTCGGCGGAGGCCAGGACGCTGGATGAGCGTTTTGACGAGGCGGCGCACCTATTACAGGAACTCCTCTCCGATCTTGACCGTAACGTGCAAAAGAAGGAACTTCTGGTGAGCCGTTCCACGCAGATCACCAAAGACGTGGAACACCTGGAGGACCAGTTTCGGAGCTTCGACACGCTGGTGACTCGCTTTCACAGTATCGATATCGCCAGCCGTATCGAGGTTGCCAAGCAGGATGTGCTCCAGAGCATGGGGAACACGTCTAATCAGATGAATGCGCTCACCAAACAGATAGAAAAAGATGTAGAAGACTCGTTAAATACGACGCAGGAGTTCATTAAGACCACCAGTTCCGTCATCGCCCAGCACCAGAGAAAATTTCATGAACAGCGGGTGTTTGTAGAACGGTTCAGTGATGGCATTCGCCGTCGATATGACGCGCTTCAGACCAGTCGCTCCGAAATCACCGCCGCGGTGCAGGGATTTTCGCTGTTCACCGACGGCTTTCATCGGGTGTTTCGCGACAGCAAGGAAAGTGGCACACAACTATCAACGCTGAGTAGTGCGCTCCGGGGGTTAGAATCTAAGCTCCATACGATGCGAGATGCGATCGATACCCAATACCATGACGAGTTGCGGAAGCGGGGTCATGAGACCTGGACGATCGAAAACGACCGCCTCCAGGAGATTATTCAACGATTCACGATCTTCGCGCATAAACAGCAAGCCAGTGAACTGGCCGGACTCGACGAGGTTGATGACAGTGTAGAGTCGGGCGAGGTAACGCTCTTTTAAAAAGAAGATGTACACGCACTACAACGCACGCTTTGAACGTAACATTACGATTATCCACCCGGGGGAGTATCTCGCCACCCGTGAGGACATCATCATATCCACCGTACTGGGCAGCTGTATCGCGGTGGCGCTCCATGATCCCTCCACCGGCATGGGCGGACTGAACCACTTCATGCTGCCCGGAGAACTCCACAGCCGCCAGTTCTTTGCCGAGGAATCGGGGCGATATGGCATGTATGCGATGGAGCTTCTCATTAACGACATGCTGAAGAACGGCGCGCGGAGAGATAAGCTCACCGCCAAGGTCTTTGGTGGTGGCCATGTACTCACAGGCGGTACCGGCAACATTCCCGACAGTAACATCACCTTCGCCATGGAGTTTCTCGAAACGGAGCGCATCCCGATCATCAGTAGCGATGTGGGGGGAACCGACGCACGAAAAGTGCTTTTCTTCGTGTCCACCGCCCGCGTTCTGATGAAACGTTTTGGTGGCCAGAAAGCGGCCCCGGTGGAGCGGGAAGAGCAGGCGTATCTCTCGCGGATCAGCTCCCGCAAACAGACCAAGAAGGACTCCGACGTCACCTTTTTCTGAGTCGAATCACATACCCATGGCGGGAGGCGGGGAAAACCGGAACGCCGCCAGGAGCCGCAAGACTTCCCCCAGATCGCGCAGGATGAGGTCGGGGTGGGGAACGTCCGACACCCGAAGATCCTCGGCGTAGCTGTACCACGGTCCCAGGGCGACCGCGCGTTCCCACAGCAGTGACAACGTGTTGCCGTCCGGGGTTTCGGTTTCGCCGTCCAGGAGGATTTCCAATGTCGTCCTCCGCACCTCTCGCATCCGTTCCGCCGCCGCCAGCGTCTCTTCCGCCACCATCGATCGCTCCGGGGCGGTCATTTCGTGAGATAGCAGGTACTCCTGGCCCGCGCCCACCACCGTAGTCAGGCGCCCGCCCTCTTCCAACTCAAAACGTCCGGTGTTCACCGCGATGCGCACGCCCCGCACATCGCGGGTAATCCGGGCGGTCCCGCGCCCACGAATCAGCACGTCTCCCGCAGAGATGTGGCGCTCCGCGGCGGAATCGGTGGTATCCTGCCACTCCACTGTGCCCCAGAAGAGCTCCAGGTGGCCCGACGATACCAGTACTCCCTGCATACCGGCACGCAGCTCCAGCCAGATCCGGTACGGATCACGAGCTGCCAGTTCCATATCCCGTCTCAGCGGCC
Organism: Alkalispirochaeta sp.; assembly: GCA_046483765.1. GTDB lineage: Bacteria > Spirochaetota > Spirochaetia > DSM-27196 > Alkalispirochaetaceae > Alkalispirochaeta. Next base: position 17,057 of record JAWOCO010000131.1, read on the forward strand.
GCAGCCAGTCCCACTCCGCTAACTGCAGCGCCTGAGGTCGCTCGGGAATGTCCAGAGCGTTGGGCCGGGAGAGCCGTCCCGCCTGGCCGTAGCGTACCACCTCCAGATCGCTGCCGGCGGGGGGATCGGTGTCCGGCACGGCCAGGAGGAGGTCCACCGGCTGGGAGTCCGCCGGAATCGTCGGCGCCAACCGCCCGCGCTCCGCGCTCTCACCGATCGTGCCGCCATCACGTTCGCCGTCTCTATCACCCTCCTGCGCGGCAAGCGGCGGTGGAAGACATACCACCCCGGCCATCGCCACCAGAACCGCCAGTCCCAACGTTACTACGTGCCTCACGTCGTCGCCTCCTGCAGAGCGCCCAGGTCCAGCGGGCGCATGATCGCTGCCAGCGCTCCGGAGCGGTCCGGCGCGGTTTTCTGTGTGTGGCGCCACATGGCAGAACTTTCCATGCAGAGGTACACCGGAGTATCCGGCAGCACCGTTGCCAGCTGGTGCCGCATCATGCGGTACATCTCACTGCGCTCTTTCTGAAGATATCTCATCTTACCGTCCCCCGCCGCCACAAACTCCCCCAACCCGTAGGGCCGCGATTCAATATACGGCCGCAGCGCGGTGGGGTAGCGCAGCGTTCCCAGGCTGATCCATTGCGGGCTGAGGTCGGAGAACTGCCGCAGGTGGTCAACCACCGCGGAGTACGCCTCACGCCACCCCGCGACGCGGATCATCGGATCAAAATGGAACGCTCCGTGGTATCCGCGCTCCGCCGCGCGGCGGGCGGCGGCAAGTCGCCGGGTCAGGGAAACGGCGCTGCCCTCTTCCGCCACGATCACCGCGTCCGGATTCAGTGAGAACGCCACCACCACGTTCCCCCCATGGACGCCGGCGGCGGGCAGGTGATCAACGTAATCGGTCTTCGTCTTGAGCTCGAAGCGCAGGTTGGGAATATCCGCCACGGCGGTAATGAGGTCGGAGGACAGCTCGAAAAGCGGATCGTAGAGTAGGCTGTCTCCCACCTCGCCGGTACCCAGGCGTACCGTCTGCCGGGGATTGGCCTCCGCCAGCGCGCGAATGCGTTCCACGGTATCCGGTGGCGGCAACCGGACCTCCAGGGTACGATTGCGTAGGTAGGACTGCATAATGCAATAGGTGCAGCCCAGGGTGCATCCGACGTACATATTGAGCGTCAGGTAGTTGCAGCACAGGTGCCCGTGCGTCCCGGGACATCGTCCGAGGTCCTCGGCGGCGCCGCGCCGCACGATAATCGTGCGGGGAGTGTTATGCGCTTCCGGGAGGTGCGCCCCATCGGATAACTCCGCGGACACGATCGAGTGTAATTCTTCATGTTGTTGGAGATGGTCCTCCACGCGGGTGCGAACGGGGTCCGCGGCGGTATCCCCCAACCAGTAAATTCGGTCGATCGTCTCAGAATAGTAGTTCCAGCAACTCATCCACTGCTTCCTCGAGGCGCTGTGTCGCCTGTAGACGGGCACGCAACTCCGCATCGTTTCTAAAGCTAAACGACACCTGGAAGCGATCACCCTCGAAATTGGTTGGGGGAGCCAGGGTGACTCCCGTCCCGGAGAGCATCCTCCGCCGCAGCGCCTCAAAGCGGCGCTCCAGATCGGTGAGCTCCGGGTACCGCCGCCGCCGCAGGGCGGGGAGAATTTCCTGCGGCGAAAGTTGCGCGAGCTCCTCAACTAGAAGCTCCCCATCGGTGCCGCCCCGGAGTAGTTCCACCGCCATCCGGAGCGCCTGACGGCGATTACTGAAGGAAAGCGTCGTAAACAGCGGCAGCACCCATCCCGCCGCAGCCGCCCACTCCTGGGGAATTGCCTCGGCAGTGCGCAGATCAATTACGCCCGCATCCACCGCGCTCCCCAGCACCGCAGAAAGGCGCCGAAACCGCTCGATCAGCGGCCAGGGGTCGGCATCTGCTGAAAGCAACGGGGCGATTTCGTTCCATAGCGGTTCCACGGCGTCACAGCGCTCCACCAATCGGCGAATGCGCTCCAGCTCCGAGAGGCGATACTCGCCTCGGCGGTGTTCCGCGGCCAGCGCAACCCGCAGCCCGGAGCCCAACTCGCAGTGCCCGGGCGGCGGTGCGGCATCACCACCGATCAACACGGGGAACTCCGTGGTGGGAAACTCCTGCCACAGGGAACGATAATGAAATCCCCACACCACCTGCCCCGGCCGGGTCACGATCGCCGGCCGAACGATCGCCATATCCCGATTACCCACTACCGACACCGCCGAGCGTTCGAGAAAGAGATCGTAGGTAGCATCGCCCTCAGCCCAGGCCGCAAGCGTGTCACCGGTGGCCATGAGCGGCGTTGTAGGGGCCATTTTCATGAAAAACTCCAGGAGATTCGCTCATGGTAGCGTAGCAGGTTCCGTCTCACATTGACAACGCGCGGGAGCCTCCATACCATGCCCGCCATGAGTGGAATCACCTCCCTGAGAGTAGCCCTGATCGGGTGCGGCACCGTCGGCGGCGCCACCGCGCGTCTTCTGGTACAGGATCGGCAGACTATCGCCGAGCGCAGCGGCATCGATATCGAGTTGGCGGCGATCGTAGATCGCAACTTCGACCACGCCCGGTCGCTGGGCTTGCCGGAAGACACCTTCCAACCGGATCTGTCAGCAGCCCTTGCAGACTCGACGATCCAGGTCGTCATCGAGCTCGTGGGGGGCCTGGAGTTCGCCCGAACGCTCATTAAGCAGGCCCTGGATGCCGGAAAGCATGTGGTCACGGCCAACAAAGCGCTCCTGGCCCACCACGGGAAGGAACTGTTTGCCTACGCCCGGGAGCGGGGCCTGACGATCGGCTTTGAAGCAAGCTGCGGCGGGGGCATTCCGATTATCCGCGCCATCACGGACGGGCTCATCGCCAACCACATCGATGCGATTTACGGCATCGTCAACGGTACTAGTAACTTCCTCCTGACGGAAATGATTCAAAAGGGCGAGACCTATTCCGAGGCGCTGGCGGCGGCTCAGGAGTCGGGTCTCGCTGAGGCCGATCCATCGCTTGACGTGAACGGCACCGACTCCGCCCACAAGATCGCGATCATGACCGCCCTGGCCTTTGGAATCGACGTTGATTTTGACGCTATTCCCGTGGAGGGGATCGACAACCTGGATGAACGGGACGTGGCGTTCGGCCGCGATCTGGGATATGTGGTGAAGCTGCTGGCGGTGGCACACCGCGTCGGTGATGACGTGACCGCCTGGGTGCGCCCGGCGTTTATTTCGCAGGATCATCCCCTGGCGTGGGTGAGTGGCCCGTTTAACGCGGTCAGCGTCTACGGCCACGCCACCGGGCACACGCTGTACTACGGCCGGGGAGCCGGAGGGGCCCCCACCGCCGGGGCAGTTGTGGCGGATGTGGTGGGAATGGCCACCGGCGTCCTACCGGCGGTCTTTTCTACTACCCGGTACTGGCCGGATCGCAACACGGCGGGACCCCAAGTAGGACTCGAGCACTCCACCAGCCGTTTTTATCTGCGGATCATGGCTAAAGACCAGTCCGGCGTGCTTGCGGCGATTTCCGACATTCTCGGGCACCACGATATTAGCATCGCCAGTCTGCGCCAGGATGAAAAGGCGCGCCGAGATGAGCTGGTACCGGTGGTAGTAACCACCCACGCCTGCCGGGAACCGGCGATTCGCGATGCAATCGCCGGGATTGACGCCCTCCAGACGACCGACGGAGCTACCGTATGCATGCCGATCGTGGAGGAGCACCCGGAAGAGCTCTCCAATTGACACGGTCTAGCGGGGCCGATACCGTTCGATTTCAGCCAACCACAAAGGGGTTCATAACATGAAATACATTGAATACACCGTAAATCCACAGATTCCGCGCGCGCTCAAGCCACTGGAGGAACTGGCCCACAATCTGTGGCTCAGCTGGAACCACGACGCCCTGGCGCTCTTCACGCGCCTCGATTTTGACGCGTGGATGCAGAGTCACCAGAATCCGGTGCGCATGCTGGGAATGGTCTCCCAGGAACGCTTTGAGGCGCTTGCCGAGGATGACTCCTACCTGGCGGCGCTCAACACCGTGGTGGAGAAGTTTCGTCGGTACAAGGCGGGCAAGGATACCTGGTACCGCGGTGCCAAGAAGAATACGATCGCCTACTTCTCGATGGAGTACGGCTTGGATGTGAGCTTGCCGATCTACTCCGGTGGTCTCGGCGTTCTCTCCGGCGACCACATGAAGTCGGCCAGTGATCTGGGTCTCCCCTTGGTGGGTGTGGGACTTCTGTATCAGCAGGGCTACTTTCAACAGTACCTCAACGCCGACGGATTTCAGCAGGAGAGCTACCCCGAAAACGACTGGTACAACATGCCCGTACGGCAGGTCTTCGACGCCGACGGCAATGAAGTCAAAATTAGTGTGCAGCTGGCGGATTCTCTGCTGGTTGCGCGGGTGTGGGAGGTCAAGATCGGCCGCATCAGCCTGTACCTGCTGGATGCGAACCTCGACG
>JAWOCO010000194.1:0-6628 GCA_046483765.1 Alkalispirochaeta sp.
CGCCCCACGATGGTGATCCGGTCCGGGTCCATACCGCGATCAATCAGCGCCTCCCGGACCGTTTCCGCCCGAGAGCTCGACAGTGGCAGGAGTTCTTCCCGTTCTTCCCGTTCGGTACCACTGATGTTTACCGCGTGCCCCTCCACCCGGATCTCGTAGGAGCTGTACTTATCGAAGACCTCCACCAAACGATCCAGTACCGAAATGTTCTTGCGGCCGTCTTCGGTGGACTGGTCAAGTTCCAGTTCGGGACTGTTGGGGGCAAAGTTGATGTTGGAAATCTGCACCTTCAGCAGATCTCCATCCCGCACCACCAGAATATCGACGGGAATCTCACCGGTAACCGTACTTCGGTTTCCTGCACTGTCCACGGCGGTAAACTGGTAGGGATAGTCCTCGGCACTGATCACCAGTTCACCGTCGCTGCTGCGACCGTCCCAGATCAGCTCCCTCCGCGGCTGTCCGCGGCCGTCAAAGCGCTGGAAGGGGCGGTCGTTTCGATCCAGAATCACAAACTCCCACTCTTCGATCTCACTATCGTCCTCGGCGGCAAGCGATATCTGCAGTTCATCGTTGAGCCCGTCGTTATCCGGCGAGAAGGGAAGTCCCTCCAGATCCACCCCAAGCTCCGGCCCGCGGGTGTCCACGCGCAACGTGGGAGAGGTGGCCTCACCGACGGCGCCATTGTCATAGAACACGCGATAGCGGATGCGGTAGTCACCGTCCGCGGCGGTACCGTCGGCGTCTCCCCGCTCGGTGGCTCCGTCCCAGGTTATCGTTTCCTGTGCAGTGACCGTGTCTGACTCAAAATTCCGCACCACGGCGCCGGAGGCATCAACCACCGCCACTTCCCGCCGCTCGGCGCCATCGGTTCGGCGGGTGATGGTTCGAATCGAGACTTCATCGTCCACACCGTCTCCGTTGGGGGAGATAATTCGGCGATCCAAGGTGACGAAGACCCGGGTGGGGCGCGTATCCACGGTGAGCGCGGGCAGACTGTCCTCGGCGGTATTGCCGGCGGCGTCCGTACCGGAAAGTTCGTAGCGGTAGGTCCCGTCGGGAACTACGTTGCCCGCGGCATCGCGCCCATTCCAGGTCAGGGACTGCGCTTCCTCGTTCCAGGTGTAACTGCGCACCGTCTCCCCATCGGCGTCAACGATCTGTGCCTGCCAGCGCTCGGCGGGGCCGGTGCTCTGGCGAATTAGGATCTCGTCGCGCCGTCCATCCCCATCGGGGGAGAAAACCTCATGGGAGGCGGAGAGATCGATCTCCGGCGGGGTCACATCCAGCAGGACCTCCCGGGTGCGGGCCTGCGGTCGGTTTCCGTGACGATACTCCAGCACCAGTTCAGCGGTGTACGCGCCCTCGAGGGCGCGGTCGCCGGCGCTATCGGTGCCGTCCCAGACAAACTCGTCGGGAAGATCGGAACCGGTTTCTTCGGTTACCATCTCGCCTTCGGCGGTGACGATCGTGAAGCGGTAGCGCTCCAGGCCGCGCGCGTCGCCGGCGGTCACGGAGAAGGATACCGTATCCAGCGTGCCGTCGGAGTTGGGGCTAAAGGCGCGGCGCTCAGCGTAGAGTTCCAAGGGGGTCTCGGCGGTATACACCTCGAACTCCAAGGGACCCACGGTGGTACTGTTTCCAGCTGCGTCGGTAGCACGCAAGCGGTAGGCGTACTCTCCGTCGGGGACGCGATTTCGGGCGGTGTTAAGTCCCGAGAACGATACCGTCTCCGGAGCACGGCCGCTCCACTCCCAGCGGCCCACTTCATCGCCGTCGGCATCCAGGATCTGGGCTCTCCAGCGTTCTTCCTCACTGGTGATCTGAGTAATGATCAGCTCGTCCAGGTTTCCATCGCCGTTGGGCGAAATAATCGGAGAAGAAAGTTCCACCTCCGCCTCCGGGGCGACGGTGTCGAGCGTGACCGAGCGGGCACTGGACACCGATACGTCATCGCCGCGGGCAAACTCCACGACCAAGGAGGCGCGGTACTCGCCGTCCGCCGCCTGTGCTCCGTCAGATCCGGTGCCGTCCCACTCGAGTTCGGTGATCTCCCCGGAGCGCGTTTCTTCCCACACCACCGAGTCATCCTGCGTACTGCGGATCGTCACGGTCCAGGACTCAACCGGGGTATCGATACTAATCGACGGTATCACCGTGACGGTGTCCTGCACGCCGTCCCCGTTGGGACTGAATGCGGCGCTACCCAGCCGTACGGCGGCATCAACTTCGCGGGTGTCGATTTCAAAGCGGTCGGTGGCGGTGGAGAATCGGTTTCCTCCGGCGTCCTCACCGGTAATGCGATAGCGGTACTCCCCGTCTGGGGCGACCGCGCCTTCGTCATCCGTGCCATCCCAGGTCAGCGGCGTGAGCTCTCCGGAGAACTCCCACGTACGTACCACCTGGTCATCGGCTTCCGCCACAATCTGTCCCTGCCAGCGTGCTTCGGCGGTGGACTGCTGGGAGATGGTGATCGAGTCTTTGTCGCCGTCCCCATCGGGAGAGAAGATCGAGTCTTCGGCGCGCACTGTGGCACTGGGGGGTACCGTATCCACCTCAAAAGGAATGCTCACTGCCTGTGGGCGGTTTCCGTGGCGGTACTGCACCGTGAGGCGCACCGAGTACGATCCATCCGGCACCACCGTGCCCTGGCGGCCGCGGCCGTCCCACTGGTACTCGTTTTCGGGAACGCCGCTGTCGGAGATCTCCGCCACCAGGTCGCCGCTCTCGTCCAGCAGTTCCATTTGAAAACGTTGAACGCCGCGCGGATCAGCCAGGTCGGGGATGAGCGCGATCGTATCGGCCACGCCGTTACCGTTTGGTGAGAACGCCGTGCGCGACGTTGATACAAAGATAGGAGTTTCCCGCGTGTCGAGTTCCACCTGGATCCGGCTACTGGTGCGGCGATTTCCGGCGCGGTCCTCTCCGGTTATCTCGTAGCGGTACTGCCCATCGGCAACGCGCGCTCCATCGGCAGTTCTGCCGTCCCATTCCAGCTCTGATTCCGGCTGTGTTCCCCACTGGTAGGTGCGAACCGTCTCGCCCTCGGTATCCGTGATGCGGCCTACCCAGGATTGGGCGCGTTCCGCCTCATGGAGAAATCTCACGGAGTCCAATCGGCCATCCCCGTTGGGAGAGAAAATGGCGCTACTGGTGCTTACCGCGATCCGCGGTGGCGTCACATCCAGCGTGAGGTCCGGGGTACTGGCCGTGGGGCGATTCCCGTTGCGATAGGAGAGCTCCAACTCGGCCCGGTAGATGCCCTCCGGAAGAACCTCTCCGGAATCATTGCGGCCGTCAAAGGTCCATTCCTCCGGCACGGTTGCGCCACCGGTCTCCGTGCGAACCACGGCTCCCGATGCGTCTCGCACACGGAACGTATGCGACCGGATGCCATCGGTCACCGGAATATCGGGGGATATCTGTACCTGATCGCGTCGACCATCGCCGTTGGGCGAAAAATGCCCGATATCCACGGCGAGTCCGATGGGCGTGGGCTCCGTGTCCACGATGATGCTGTTTAACCGATCGCTGCCGGTATTGCCGGCGCGATCCTCCGCGGCGATGCGCAGGGAGTAGACCCCATCGGGCACCAGGGTGCCCGCGCTATTTCGTCCGTCCCAGGTGAAGCTGGCCAGGGCGGTGTCCTCACGGAGCTCCTCGTAGACCACCTCATCCTCGACGTCCAGAATCTCGATAACCCAGGAGTCCTCACTACTGGTCTCCAGGGAGAGGACCAACTCGTCCTTAATACCATCGTCATTGGGCGAGAAAATCAGGTCATCCGCGTCCTCGGGCTCGCTGATCGCCACCTCTGGATCGGTGGCATCAACCACGATCGTGTAGGGACCGTCTTCGCGGAGATTGTCGTTGTCGTCGTGGGCGCGTACGGTGAACGTATATTCTCCATCTTCTGCCACGGCCCCCTCATCGGTGCGGCCGTTCCAGCGGATCTCCTCGGGGATATCTACCCCTTTCTTTACGTACAGCAGGCGATCGATCACGTTGCGAAAGCCCTCGTTCTCGGGGCGTTGCTCGGAGTTTTCGATTCGGCGTACCACCGTATCCTGGTCATCGCGTATTTCGAGGGACCACCCGGTGACGTAGCGCTCGTCTTCGATTTCCACCGGCAGCAACAGTTCGTCGGAGATGCCGTCGTTGTTGGGGGAAATGTACGCAGTTTCCGGGTAATCCACGGTAATCTCCGGTGGGGTGCGATCTACCACGCCGAGGGCCACGTTAACCCCTGCTCCTGCAGCCCACACATCATCGTAGAGGGGTGCATACGCGCTGTGCAGCGCCATTTCGTTGCGATCGGTCTCGCTGCCAAAGGTAGGCTGAAAACGCACGGAGAGCCCCAGCGAGGGCATGAGCGATCCCGCCTCCCGGGATGAATCGGTTTGTTCCTGCAGATCCACGTCCCACCCGAGATTGAGGCTGACGCGGTCAAAGAAGGTGGCGGAGCTTCCCGCGCGAAAGCGGACGTTCTGGAAGGAAGGGGCGCTTACCCCGGTGTGAACGGTCCAATCCACGCGCTCGTTGCGCACCAGCGCCGCCTGGATATCGGCGGCCGGGGTAAAGGGAGCGGGGCTCCCGGTGGTGCCGGAGGCGGGCGCGAGTCCCACCCCCATCTGCGTCAGGGCAAAGCCCCACCGTAGGTCCTGTAACGGTCCCCGATCACCGAGGAGGTGAATAATACCCAGGTCCAGGCCCCCGGCAAAGGCGGTGCTATCGCCACTGGAGCCGAGATGACCGCGCAGGCCTGCGCCAAACAGAAGCGAAGAGTACAGGTCCTTGGCAAAACTTGCATTGAGACTTCCCCGCCGTCCCAGATTGAGTGCACCATACTCGGCCTCGGCGTAGTTCAATGACCCGGAGAACACGCCCACCGGTGTGGGAACGCTCACCCCGCCGGTGGCGCTGTGGCCGTTCCACTGTCCCTCGCCTACGATGGCGGCATAACTTCCATCGATATGAATCCGTTGCTTCAGCGCGGAGGTTGCCGGATTTACCACGTCGCCGCTCACCGATTCGGTGGATGCGGTGTTGGCGGTGGTTGCCAGAAACAGCGGCGACCGGAGCTGGTCCAAGAGCTCTCCTCCTGGGACGGGGGAGTAATCCTGGGCGAAGACGCCGGGAGCTGCGAGAAATACGGTGAGGGAAACTGCCAGAGCGAGGGCGGTGGTGGATCGTTTCATTACTTACAATGTAACGCTTTTTTAGCGGTTCTCAACACCGCCCAAGGCGCGATTAATGAGCCGGTGTGACTCACTCCAGAGCTGGTGTGCCGCTTCCCGATGCTCCGGTTCGCGTAGTGCGGCGGTCTCCTGCCGTCGCCGATTGGAAAAATACGCGCCGGTGACTCCCGCTACTTCGGGCGATTCGGCAAGATACACCGATGTGGCTGCGCCGGTGTGGGTATCGGCTCCTCCGGCAAAGTACTCATGTAGCAGTTTCGTACTGATGACCCCCGGGTGGAGCGCATTTACGGTGACCGTCTCCGGGTGTAGTGATTCAGACAGCACGTGCGTCATGTAGATATTGGCAAGTTTCGAAGCGGAATAGGCCTGCATGCCGTCGTAGCCATGGGTAAACTGCAGATCATCAAAGTTGAGCGTGGCTCCCGCATGCACCATGGAACTCACTACCACGATCCGTGCCGGGGCGTTGGCCGAGAGGGTTGGGAGCAGCCGCTCCGCCAGGAGCATCGGCGCCAGGTGGTTTACTGCGAGGTTGAGTTCATAGCCGTCGTGGGACGTTTTTCGTTCTCGCGTCATGACTCCCGCGTTGAGAATGAGCACCTGCAGGTCGGGAAAGCGGTGCGAGACATCGCCGGCAAGATCCTCTACCTCCCGGAGGGAGGCGAGATCTGCCACAGCGGCGTCAACCTTCCCGGCGGCGCTCCCGGTGGATTCCCTCGGCGTGGGGGACCCAGCCGCAGCGTGGGCCGCGGCCGGCTGGGCGCCTTCTTCCTGGGCCGCCCCGTCTTGGACTGCCCCTGCCTGGGCCGCCGCAGCCCGAACCTCCGCTACCGCGCGATCCAGCTTCTCGCCCCCACGACCATGCATGACCACCGCATGCCCGTGTTCCGCGAGCTGTCGGGCGGTGGCATATCCGATACCGTCGCTGGCACCGGTAATCAGTATTCTCATAGGGCAACGGTACTCACCACGCTGAACAGTGGCAACCTTCCCAAGGCGACGGCCATCTTGCGGGGTGCCCATCGGTTTTGCTTGTCGATTAGCCTACGGATGCGTATGTTTGAGTTGTCCCCAGACATCACGAGTTTCCGCCACAGGAGTCACATAATATGGATATGGAAAAATTTACAACCAAGGCCTCGCAGGCGATTCAGGATGCCGCCACGCAGGCCAATAAGAACGATAACAGTACCCTCGAGGCGGTCCACCTCTCGCTGGCGCTGCTGCAGCAGGACAACGGCATGGTGGAGAGCATTCTCGAGCATCTCGAGGCGCAGCCCTCCCTCATTCGGGGCGAGCTGGAACGGGAGATATCGCGCCTGCCCCGGGCTACCGGAGATGGAGCCCAGCTACATCCGTCGCCCAATCTCGCCCGGATTCTGGCGAAGGCGGAGTCGATCTCCCAGGAGATGGGAGATACCTACGTC
>JAWOCO010000195.1:0-4322 GCA_046483765.1 Alkalispirochaeta sp.
CCCACAGGTCCTTGAGAGATAGGGTCAGTACGAACTCCGCCTCACTCCCCGGTAGCACGTGGTACAGGCCATCCGGTTTGTCCACGTCGCTGGCGAGTTTGGCGATGAAGCGGCTGCTGCCGATGCCCACTGATATGGCCAAGTCCGTGGCTTCCCGAATCTCCCGCTTCAGCTGCATCGCGATCTCTCGCGGCGGTCCCATGAGGCGTTCGGTACCGGTCATGTCGAGAAACGCCTCATCCACCGATATTGCCTGCACCACCGGTGAGTAGTGGGAGAAGCGCTGCATGATCTCCCGGGAGAGCTCTCGGTACCGCTCCATGCGCACCGGCACAACCACCGCCTCCGGACAGCGGCGGAGCGCTTCCGCCATGGGCATCGCACTATGCACGCCGAAGACGCGCGATTCATAGCTGCACGCCGCCACCACCCCGCGCTTGCCGTTACCTCCTACCAGAACCGGCTTGCCTCGCAGTTCCGGGAAGTCTCGCTGTTCCACGGAGGCGTAAAAGGCATCCATGTCGACGTGGAAGAACGTGGATTCCGGGGCCACTACCGAATTTCCTCCCGTTCCGTCAGGACCCACCGCGTCTGATAGGATGCGATTCGACTGGAAACGGGCCCGTCCGGAACTGTCACCACCTCGGCTCGTGCCGATTCATCGAAGACGGAGACCGCCCGAATGGTGATCGCCGTGGGCTCTTCCCCGCCGCCGGCGGCGCGGCGGAGGATAATTCTGCCCGATACCGTGTCCGGCGGGTACGGCCCGGGCCGAATTTCGAAGCGGCGCGCGGTACTGCCGATCGCCTGCACCGTGGGCAGGGAAGTCGCGTACAGCTGAACCGGCGCGTTGGACTCAACCAGCAGCTGGAGCTCCTCCGCCATTGCCGCGTACTCCACGGTCCATTCAATGCTGGTACGGTCCAGTGCGGTGCTCTGGTCCGCGCTAAAGCGCAGGGGAGTGGCCTCCGGAACGAATGACCGCGTACAGGGCAGTGTCTCGCAGGAAATCGTGGTGCCGTTTGGGATGCGCAGCGTCACCGGCGCCACCGGTGAGAGGTCGGAATTGATGGTGAGCTGTCCACCGGAGCCGGCGGAGGAGGGGACGCGGGCGGTCACCGACACCTCCGCCACGGTGATCTCCTGGGCATCAACGATAATCGTGGCCGACACCAGCGCCAGCCCGATTAAGGATATCATGACCATAATCGGTAGGAGCGGCAGCCGCGGAGTCAGCGCCTCCAGCCGGAAGAACATCAGCAGCAGCGGAAGGATCATGATCGCCGTGATTCCTTCGCGTGGGGGTGGTGGACGGAGCAGTGCATCCGCCATGGCGGGATCCGCTACGGCGGCCAGGGCGATGAGCAGGTACAGCAGGGGGGCTGCGGCGGCCAGGAGGAAGATCGCTTTTAACCACGCCGGCCGTGAGATACTGAACAGGAATCCCAGAACGAACGTCATGACAAAGAACGCTCCCAGGATAACACTCACGGCGCCGGCCACCACTGCCCCTACCAGGAGCAGCAGGAGTGCGGCGCCGCTGTAGACTGCGCTGGAGCGGCGCAGCCGAATGTGGAGCAGCGGGAACAGAGCCGCCAGAACCAGGAACCCCACCGTGAACTTCCCGGCGGCCACCACCAAGGGCGCCGGGGAGGCGCCGGGAACCCCTGCTACCAGCCTCAGGACCAGATTCGATGCCACCAGACTGGCGCTGAGGACGACGAAGAGGCCCACGATCGCCAGGATGTTGTGTCGAATCGCGAGGAGATACCGTCGCACGCGACCGGGGCGGTTGACTGCGTAGAGCAGTAAAAGCGTGCCGGTACCAATGATGCTCCACACCAGGAAGACCTCGGTCACGACGAACGGTTCCTGGAGCGGCAGGATCAAATAGTTACTGTCTTGTCGGCGGGGCTCATCGGTCCGGGTTTCCAGGGCCTCCGCCACCGCGGTGAGGGCGGCCGGTACCGGCTCCAGTGAACTGGCTGCCAGACGGGCCGCCGGCAGGTTGAGCTCCAGGGCGGTGAAGAGCACCGGGTCTTCCAGACCAAAACCCAAACGAGCGGCGTTGAGCTGGGCCAGGCTGATGTCTATCGGATTTCCGCGGGCCACCGCCACCGCTAGCCACACCGGGGTGACCTCCCCGGGCACGGACAGCCGCCATTCATCGAGATCCGCGGTACCCAGAAAGATACGGGGTACATCGGGTCCCACATCGGGCAGTGCCGCTGCCACCTGTCCCGGGGCGCTCGAGGAGTGCCGCGGAGCCACAATGAGCACCGCCACGGACTCCGGCAGCTGCGAGACGAACTCCGCATCCACCGGGAGGGGATCGGTGGCATCTACCACGAGCACCGCCGCCGGGTCCGCCGTGGCGCTGCCGTAGAGATCCGGATAGAAACTGTGCCCGCTGCGGTCGTTGGTGAGCTCTACCTCCCGCAGGGGGAGCGCCGATTCAGCCACCAGTTTATCGAAGAAGGGCTGGAAATGGTCGCTTCCGGAGAGGGGCTGGGAAAAGCTGAGGAGTATTGTTACACTAACTAACAGTAATGTACCGAAACGGTGATTACGCACACTTGAGAATATGAGCCCATAGTCGACGGGTCAAGGAGCGAGACGGTTGGAACTACTTCCAGAAATCGCCACACGGCGAAGCATTCGCCAGTTCGCTGATGAACCTCTCTCGCACGATCAGATCGACCGAATTATCACCGCAGGACAACGTGCTCCCTCGGCGAAGAACCGGCAGGCCTGGCGATTCATCGCGATCAGCGAGCTGGAAATGCGTGAGCAACTGCAGGATGCGTGTTTTGGGCAGGAGTACGTCGCCCAGGCGCCGCTCATCATGGTGCTGTGCACCACGAATATCGATTATCGCATGCCCAACGGTCAGCTCAGCTATCCCGTGGACCTAGGAATCGCCGGGGCGTTTATGATGCTGCAGGCGGAACATGAAGGATTGGGCACCTGTCCGATCACTACCTTCCGGGAGGAAGACGTGAAATCCCTGTTAAGTGTGCCCTATCAGATGCGGGTGGTAATGCTCCTGCTGGTGGGAAAACCCTCGGAGGATCCGGAATTGACTTCCCGGCTGCCACTTGATCGGCTTGCCGGCAGAGGCCACTGGTGATGCCCGGCCGCTAGCGGGCGAGAAAATCCCGCGCTTCCCGTTGGTGAAAACGCTCCATGGCGAGTTCTATGAGCCGCATGACTAGATCCGCATAGCTGATCCCGCCGGCCTCAACCATCTTGGGGTACATGCTGATCGGGGTGAATCCGGGAATCGTGTTAATCTCGTTGAGGTAGATCTCCTGAGATCCATTCTCCGCCGTCACGATAAAGCAGTCCACCCGGGAGAGTCCCGCCCCATCGATGGCGCGAAACGCCGCCACCGACAGTGCCTTAATCTCCTCCGCCGTCTCATTAGGAATGTCTGCAGGAATCACCAGCCGTGCCCCGTCCGGATCCTCATACTTGGCGTCATAGTCGTAGAACTCATGGGAGGGAATCACCTCTCCCGGCTGGAACGCCTGTGGGGTATCATTGCCCAGCACCGCCGTTTCAATTTCTCGCACGGCGAGCGCTTGCTCAATGAGTACGACGCGGTCCACCCGGAACGCCCGTTCCAGGGACTCGGCAAGATCATCGGCACCGCCCACGCGGGTGATACCCACGCTGGAACCGGCCGCGTTGGGTTTCACAAAAACCGGATAGCCCAGGCGTTCATCGATGACCTGTGCCAGGCGGCGTATATCATCATCTTCAGGAAGATCACTCTGCGCCACGTGGAGGTAGGGAACCACCGGAAGTCCATGGTCCTGCCAGAGCTGTTTGGAGCGCATCTTGTCCATGCCCACGGAACTTCCCACCACGCCGCTTCCCACGTAGGGCAGGCCTGCCATTTCCAGCAGCCCCTGCAGCGTACCATCCTCGCCAAAGGATCCATGCAATATGGGCAGGACGCAGTCCACCGGCAAAGCCTTCCCCTCCCGCACCGCCAGCCCCCCGGCGGGAAGCACCGCCACCCGGTGGTCCCGGCGCTCCTCGATCGTCAGGGGCTGATCGGCCTGCGCCCGCTTAAGCTGGGCCGCAAAATCCTGGTAGTACCAGGTGCCGTCGCGGGCGAGCCCGATCGGTTCCACCGCCATATCATCGTGCGACATGAGTGCCCGCAGAACACCCGCCGCCGAGGAGAGGGACACCTCGTGTTCCGTTGATCGTCCCCCGTACAACAACGCTACTCTCATGACCGCGCTCCGTTGTGGGCCGGCTGCCGCAGCTCTTCCGCTACCACGGCGGCCTCATCCCACTCCATAATGTGC
>JAWOCO010000199.1:0-7978 GCA_046483765.1 Alkalispirochaeta sp.
AAGAACGGGCTCTGTCGGAACTGGCGATGAAGCGGCTGCAAATCATCAGCGATTTCACCGAGCTCGGCAGCGGGTTCAAGATCGCCCTCAAAGATTTGGAGGTTCGCGGTGCAGGAAATCTTCTGGGAAGTCAGCAGAGTGGTGACATACTTTCGGTGGGTTTCGATCTCTACCTGAAGCTGCTGGATGAAGCGATCCGCAACCGCGGAGACGATGAGAGCCAGGCCTTTGAAGATGAGGTGTACCTAGAGCTGGAATACACCGGCTTCATTCCCGATTTCTACATCGAAGAGCCGATGGAAAAGATGGAGGTCTACAAAAAGATCGCTGGTGTCTCCACCGAAAGCCAGTTGGAATCGCTCATGGCCGAAATCGAAGATCGTTTTGGACCGATGCCGGATGAGGTTCAGAGCCTGCTGTCATTGGCAGAGATCCGTATCCTGGCACGCCGTCTGCATATCGCCTCCATGAAGGAGCGGCGCGGGGAGCTCCACGTGGAGTTCGGCAAAGTGGCGTCGGTATCCGTCGATCGGGTGCTGGCGCTGATCCAGAACTCCGGCGGCAGTGTACGCTTGGACCCGCAGCAAGCCAACGTGCTCGTCATGGCAACCGGCAAGGTCGGGCTCAAAGAGAAGTCCGAGTTTATTCGCGGCCGGTTAGCGCAGCTCTTGTAACAGACGCGGAAGGAACCTCCTATGGAATCAGATCTTGTTCGAAAGCTCCGCGAGAACCGGAGCTTCGTGATCCGGCAGGTGCGCATGAGTCCACACCAGAAGGCCGCCTACGATCGGCTGGCCCCCCACTACTGCATCACCTTTGACGAATCACGCAAGCCCGGAGACTTTGACTGGGATACGGCGTTCGGCCGGAGCGGAGCCCGGCGCATCGTGGATATTGGATTCGGTATGGGACAGGAGCTGGCCGATCTCGCCGAACACCATCCGGAAACTGACTTTCTGGGTATCGAGGTGCACAAACCGGGGATCGGCCGCCTGCTGGGTCAACTGGAAGATCGAGGGCTCGATAACGTCAGAGTCGTCCGCCACGACGCGGTGCTCGTATGTCACCAGCTGATTCCCCGGGGAACAATTGATGGAATCCACCTGTTCTTTCCCGACCCCTGGCCCAAGAAACGCCACCACAAGCGGCGCCTGGTGCGCCCTGGGTTTCCCGAGTTGATCGCACCTCTCATGAAACGGGGAGGATACTTCTACGCGGTCACCGATTGGGAGAACTATGCGCAGGCGATGCTGGAAGTCCTGAATAGTAGCGCCCTCCTGGAAAACGCCGCAGGAACTGGATTTGCTCCACCGCAGGCCTGGCGGCCGGAGACTGCTTTCGAACGCAAGGGTCTCGCCAAAGGCCACTCGATTTTCGAACTGCTCTACCGCCGGCGGTAGAATCCCGCCGTCTCGGAAAATCCGGCCGTCTTGGCGGTAGTGTATGGATATGCTACTCTCAGCGCATAACTATGAGTGGAACGAATTACTTTGATACGCAGGCTCCCGCCGCAGCCCGACACAATTCGATTGACCCGGCGTTACATCGCAAGTTCAACACCAAACGGGGATTGCGCAACGATGACGGCACCGGCGTTCTGATTGGCCTCACCGAAATCGGTGAGGTCCACGGCTACTATATTGATGACCAGGAACGCGTTCCCGATGACGGACGCCTCTCGTACCGTGGAATCAGTGTCTCAGACATCGTAGAAGGATTTCAGGCGGATAGACGCTTCGGCTTTGAAGAGGTGGCCTATTTACTGCTTTTCGGGGAACTGCCCACCGCCGCAGAGCTGGAGGAGTTCAATACGGTCCTCGGTGAGCGTCGATCGCTCCCTGACGGCTTCACGGAGGATATGATCCTCAACGCGCCCAGTGACAACATCATGAATAAACTCGCCCGATCGGTGTTGGCGGGTTACTCCTACGATGAGCACGCGGAAGATCTGGAGATCGCCAACGTGCTCCGGCAGTCGATCGAGTTGATCGCCCGGTTTCCCACCATGGTAGCCTACGGATACCAGGCGAAGCGCCACTATCACCACGGCGAGAGTCTTTACATCCACAGTCCGGACCCCGCTAAATCCACGGCGGAGAACCTGCTGGCCATGATCCGCCCAACCCAGGAGTATACCCCCCTGGAAGCTGAGGTCCTGGATCTGGCGCTGGTATTGCACGCCGAACACGGTGGGGGAAATAATAGCGCCTTTACGATCCATGTAGTCACCTCAGCAGCCACCGACACCTACAGTGCGGTAGCCGCAGCGGTAGGATCGTTAAAGGGGGCCAAACATGGGGGCGCCGCGGGCCGCGTCCGGGCGATGATGCGTGATATCGAAGAGCACGTCACAGACTGGACCGATGATGATGCGGTGGCAGCCTATGTCCGCGCAATTCTCCGGAAAGAGGCGTTTGATCGCTCGGGACTCATCTATGGAATCGGCCATGCCGTGTACACCAAATCCGATCCGCGAGCGGTGCTGCTGGGTCGGAAAGCAGGGGAGTTAGCGGCAGCGGCTGGTAATGAGCGCCGGTACGATCTGTATCAGCGAGTAGCGAAACTGGCACCGATCCTCTTTCAAGAGGAGAAGCACACCGACAAGATTATCGCTCCCAACGTGGACTTCTATTCCGGTCTGGTCTACTCCATGCTCAATATTCCCGAAGAACTCTTCACCCCGATCTTTGCAGTTTCCCGAATCACCGGTTGGTCTGCACACCGCATCGAAGAGCTGGTTAGTGGGGGGCGCATCATTCGTCCGGCCTACAAGAATATCATCGGCCGAGCGCAGTACGTCCCCATGGATCGCCGCGAATAGTCGTTGTTCGTGATCTTGTGCGTGATTCGTGAGCGGGTGATACGACAGAGGCTGCCGCACGCCGTGCAGCAGCCTCTGTCAGTATAGGTCGTCAACGTGCCTACAGGTCGCGGCTCAGACCAGGAGCCGCACCACACTCCGGGAGCCTGGGTCAGTGCTCTTCCTGCTCCTCATAGGTGGAGTTGGCGATAATATCTTCCGCGATTTTGCCTTGCACCGGATCGTAGTGGTCAAAGCTCATTTCGAAGCTTCCCGTGCCGGCGGTCATCGATTTCAGGTCGATCGCATAGCGCAGTAGTTCCGCCTGGGGTACCAGGGCGTCGATTTCCACGATTCCTCCCCCCAGCGGGTCCTGACCCAACACGCGGCCCCGCTTGGAGCTCAAGTCTGAAAGCACATCTCCCAGATACTGGTCTTCCACGAATACCGCAAGCTTCATGATCGGTTCCAGGAGGACAGGTCCGCATTGCTGCATCGCCTGGCGGAGTGCCCCGCGGGCGGCGATCTTAAACGCCATTTCCGATGAATCCACCGGATGTTCCTTACCATCGAACAGCGCAATACCCACGTCACGCACCGGGTATCCGGCGAGGACGCCATGTTCCATCGCCTCGTGAAATCCCTTTTCTATACCGGGGATGAAACCCTTTGAAACCGCACCTCCCTTGATCTCGTTCACAAAATCGTATTCTTCACCCCGTTCGAGCGGGCGCACGCGAATGTGGACCTCGGCAAACTGACCGTGACCACCAGACTGTTTCTTGTGGCGATAGCTGGTCTCAGCAGATTTTGTGATCGTCTCGCGATAGGCCACGCGGGGAGGCCGCGTTTCCACTTCGATCTTTTGCGATGCCTTAATGCGATTCAGAATCGTGTTGATATGGAGTTCACCCATACCGGCGATCACCGTCTCATGCGTCTCGGGATCAAAGGTCACCGTGAAGGTCTTATCCTCCTCGGTGGTTCGTACCAACTGCTCGTTGAGCTTATCCTCATCTTTCTTGCTCCCCGCCGAAATCGCCAGGGTATATACCGGGGAGGGGAGTTGCAGCGGCCGGAAGTGCATAAACTCGTTGGGCGCATGGAACGTGTCATTGGTGTGGGCATCAGCGATCTTGGCGATGACCCCAAGGTCACCGGCATCGAGTTCGTCGGCATCGACCAGTTTCTTGCCTAACGCGGTGTAGATCTTTCCACCTTTGAATTTCTTGCCGTCACGGTCGATCACAAACTCGGAGTCCGGTTTGAGGACACCGCCCAAGATCTTCACAAAGGAGAGCTTTCCACTGAACTGGTCAAGGGTGGTTTTAAAGCTCATCGCGGCTAAGGAGGAATCGGCACTGATCGTATAATCCGCCTCGTTCCCTTCCTGATCAACCATGATTTCGGTTACACCCGCCGGGGAGGGAGCAGCCCAGGTGAGAAAGTCCAGGAAGACCTGTAGGCCGGATCCTTCCGTCGCACTGCCGCAGAAAACCGGCACGATCTTGTCATCACGCAGCCCTTCGGTGATGCCACGGTGAATCTCTTCCTCAGTAAGTACCTCCTCTTCCAGGTACTTCATCGTCAGTTCGTCATCGCCCTCGGCGGCGGCCTCCACCAGCTGTGCCCGATACTTCTCTACATCGGCAGCGGCTTCATCGGGAATTTCTCCCTTGGTTTCCCCGCCTTCCCCCGAGAACCACGCGGTATTGCCGATGAGGTCCACAATGCCCCGGTAGTCACCGGCACTCCCCACCGGAATCGTGATCGGCACCAGAGTGAGGTCGAATTTTGCGCGAAGATCTTCCAGAACGGCGTCGTAGTCGGCACGATCCTCATCCATCTTATTGATAAAGACCATGCGCGGCATATTGCGTCTATCAAGGCGACGCCAGAGCTTAATCGTTTCAATTTGTACGCCCGCCCGGGCACCCACCAGAATAACAGCCGACTCCGCCGCCCGAAACGCGGTAACCACCTCACCGACGAAGTCGGAGGAACCGGGCGTATCGAGGATATTCAGCTTATGATCGTTCCACGCGATGTGCGAAAGAGAGGTGTGAATCGAGATACCATTCTCGATCTCCTCGGGAGTGTAGTCACTCACCGTCTTCCCTGATTCAACCGTCGCCGGGGCCGAGATTGCCTGACCGGCAACCAGTAGCTGTTCGACAAAGGAGGTCTTTCCGGTTGCCCCGTGTCCGGCAACCGCGATGTTTCGTATCTTGTCCGTGGTAAACGCCATGAACGCTCCTTCACTGAGATGTGTGAGCATCTATTCTCAAATGGGTCTGAACGGTTGTCAAGTGAAAGGTGGACGGCAGACGCGGTTCATACACTGCGTCTGCCGTCGCCGGCGGCGGGAGTGGTGTCAGAGCTGTTTGTCGCTGGGCGCAAAATGGGAGAACTCCATGGCGTAATTGCCACGTCCCTGGGTAGTGCTCCGGAGCGCGGTGCTGTAGCCGAACATCGCCCTCAGGGGAGCCTCCGCCGAAATCTGCTCGGTGTTGGGCCTGCTCTCCACCGCGTGTACCAGGCCCCCGCGGGTGGTGATACCGCTAATGACATCACCCATGAACTCCTTCGGTGTGAGCACCGTAACTTTCATCACCGGTTCCATCAACTGAGCACCGGCGGCACTACAGGCGTTGTCGAATCCAACCGACGCAGCCGCTTCAAAGGCGAACTCCGTCGCCGTGAGTTCATCGAAACCGGCATCAACCAGCTCCACCCCGATATCGATAACCGGATATCCCCACCTAATGCCCGAGTTAAAGGCTGCCGTAATCCCGCGTTCTACCGCGGTAGCAAAGGGTTTCGGCAGCCGTTC
This sequence comes from Alkalispirochaeta sp., assembly GCA_046483765.1. Classification (GTDB taxonomy): domain Bacteria; phylum Spirochaetota; class Spirochaetia; order DSM-27196; family Alkalispirochaetaceae; genus Alkalispirochaeta. The sequence continues at coordinate 5,634 of JAWOCO010000199.1, forward strand.
CGGGGACACCGTATTCTCAAAGTGGTTGCCCGCGCCTCGCTCTCGAGGAAAGACGCGAAGAGAAATATCGGCGCGGTTCTCTTTGCCGCCCATGACTTTGTCAAACGTCTCTCGATGCCGTTGTTCTGAGGCGATCGTTTCCCGATAGGTCACTTGCGGGTTTCCGACTTTCGCATTGACCTTGTAGTCGGAGACCACGCGGGTCACCAGGACATCCAGGTGGAGCTCACCCATGCCGGATATGATCAGCTCTCCGGTATCCTCATCCTCGCGCCAGAGGAAGGTGGGATCCTCCCGCGTAAGAATCGCCAGCACTTCCTTCAGTCGGTCCCGCTCGCTAAGCGTCTGCGGCTCGATCGCCACCGAGATCACCGGTTCCGGAAAGTGCATCCGCTCCAGCACCACCGGAAGTCCTTCACTGCCAATCGTATCGCCGGTCTGGGCGAGTTTGAAACCAACCACCACCGCAATATCACCAGCCTCGATCCGGTCTACCTGCTCCGTGCGATTGGCGTGCATCCGGAGAATCCGGTTCACCCGCTCTCGCTTGCCCTGGTTGTGATTGAACAGCGCGCTCCCTGATTTCAGGGTGCCCTGGTACATGCGCACAAACGAGTAACTCCCCGAATCACGGTCGGCCTGGATCTTGAAGACCATTCCCACCGCCTGGCCATCCCCGGTACGCTCCACGTCTACCACTTCACCGCTCTTGGGATGCTGACCTTGGATCGGGGGCAATTCCTCCGGGGCGGGCAGAAAGTCAACGATCGCGTCCATCAGCGGTTGGACGCCGATATTTCGCAGACTGGCCCCTACGTGCACGGGAAACAGCGTGCGACTCAGCGTCTGCTCCCGGAGGACCCGTCTAATAAGTTCAGCCGGCACCGCCTGGTCTTCCAGCACCAGCTCGGTAATTTCATCGGAGTGCGTAGACACCGCATCCAGCAACTTCTCCCGCCATTCCTGAGCGAGCTCCTGCAGGGATTCCCGAATCGGGTGCATTTCGAAGGAGCGACCGTGGTCATCTTCGTGCCAGCGCCGTTCCTCCATCGTAAACAGATCGATGACGCCTTCGAATTCATTCTCCCGTCCGATGGGAAGTGACAACGCCACCGGTTCCGCCGCCAGCTTTTCGCGGATTTCCTGGAGCACCGCGAAGAAGTCCGCTCCGATCCGGTCCATCTTATTCACGAACCCGATCCGGGGAACGTCATATTCGTCGGCTTGTCGCCAGACCGTCTCCGACTGCGGTTCTACTCCACCCACCGCGCAAAACACCGCCACCGCGCCATCCAGGACGCGCAGGCTGCGCTCCACTTCCGCGGTGAAGTCCACATGGCCCGGCGTGTCGATTATGTTAATCTTATGGTCTCGCCAAAAGGTGGTGGTTGCCGCCGAAGTGATAGTAATTCCGCGATTCTGTTCCTGCTCCATCCAGTCCATCGTGGCGGCGCCGTCGTCCACCTCGCCGATCCGGTGTGACTTTCCGGTGTAGTATAGGATCCGTTCCGTAGTAGTCGTTTTGCCCGCGTCGATATGGGCCATGATTCCAATATTGCGTGTCTTGTCTGCCATAGTTTTCGATGCGGAGCATACCACAGCGCCCCTCCCTGTGACACCTCCCCGGGCGCGCCCAAAGTCCGAGCTTATTGCTCGAAGCCAGTGCCCGAAGCCATCGCCTGAGCCCATTGACACGGATCTGGCCTCCTGCTATCTTCTCGCTACTTCGGGCGAATAGCTCAGCTGGGAGAGCGCCTCCCTTACAAGGAGGATGTCGGGGGTTCAAATCCCTCTTCGCCCATCACCCCGCGGACCCCACGGTTTTGCGGGTTTTTTTTGGCCTACTGTGGCTGTCGGCCTACTGTAGCTGTCGGCCTACTGTGGCTGTCGGTGCGGCCGCTGGCGCCAACATCGCCGCCGTTACCAACATCGCCGCCGTCACCGCTGCCACGCGTTCCATGGCGTCAACGCTCTCTTCGTTGACACGCCATCGGCGAGTTCGGATACACTACCAGACACTATGGGCGAAGCGGAAACTCTACGTATTCTTGGCCATCGGGGAGGCGCGGCTGGACACTATCCCGAAAATTCGATTCCGGCGTTCCAGTTCGGTCTCCAGGAGGGCGCCGATGCCGTCGAGCTGGACGTGCGTCTGAGCCGGGATAATCGGGTTATGGTAGTGCACGACCCGATAATCGACCGCATCTCTCAGGGGAGCGGCACCGTGGCGGAGCTCGGGGCGGCGGAACTGCGTCACCACGCACTGTTGGATGGTGGGGGAACGCCCCACCCCGACACCCGCATTCCCGTCCTGGAGGAGGTCTTCGAGGTGTTAGAACGCAAAC
>JAWOCO010000269.1:0-9812 GCA_046483765.1 Alkalispirochaeta sp.
TTGAGGGATTCGGTAATGCGTTTCTGGAGGCGGTGTACTTCCGCAAACCGATCGTAGTCAACAACTACTCGATCTATTCGCACGACATCAAACCACTGGGATTTCGGGTTGTGGAGATGGATGACTTCGTGTCGGAGGATACCGTCCATCAGACACAGGCTCTGCTGGACAACCCTGCCGAAGTAGATGCGATGGTACAGACGAACTACGAGCTCGGGCTCAAGTACTTCTCCTACCGGAACCTGGAGGACAAGCTGTGGCACATCGTGCGTAGCTTCTACGGTATGGAGTAACTCCTGTATGCAGTAGCTACTCCAGCACGTAGGGAATATCCGGTACGGGGCGCTGATTGCGGTACGTGAACAAGAGACGTAGACTGAGCAGGCGGCCACCGTATTCGATATAGGTGGTATCCCAGCGCAGCGGTTCTCCGTTGAGCAGCAGGTCCCACCGCCGCTGATGCTGCGGGGGATAGTCTTCGATTGGCTCCGCCGGTACCGCCTCAATCGAGTCCACTACCACAATTTCGCGCCCGTCTCCGGTACGTTCAATCAGGAGTCCCTCCCGGCGAATTATCGCCATCGCCTGAAGCGCATCGTACCCGTTTAGACTAAACGGTTCCGGCGCGGGGTAGATCTTGCCCGACCGGGGCCAGGCGGGAGGATCGATCGCGTCCGGAGGCAGCGGTGTCTGTCCGGGAAGCGCTGCCTGCCCGAACAGCGCTGCCTGCCCGGGAGGCAGCCCCCCGAGCAGCAGCAACACGACAACCGTAGACACTCCGAGAAGGCGACACCGGCGGGCGATAGCGATGGTGGTCAGAATTGTAGCCACAACACCTCGTACGGTTCGAGTTCCAGCGAGAACAGCGCCCCCTCCGCGGTGGGAACCACCAGATCATCCGTCACGAGATCCCGCATCACCCCGGTATCCGACCAAGGATATTTGTCACGGCGGTCGCGGAACTCCACCACATCGGAAGAGAGATTATGAATCGCCAGAATTGACTCCTCAGAATCGTCCTGGTCTTCGCGGTAGGGACCACGCAGGAGCACGAAGAGCCGGTCATCGCTGTCCACCACGCGTTGGGGACTGCGCGGATGAAATGCCGCGTGCCCCGCCCGCGCGCGCAGAAGCTGTTTGTAGCCGGAGAAAATCATCGCTCTGAGGGTGCTATCATCGGACAGCTCCTCCTCCACCGCGGCAAACGCCATCTTCTCGCGATTAATTGACCGGTTGGACCCAGTCTCCTCGATCCCCGCCTCCCAGTTCTCCGAGCCCAGTAGACTGTGAATGTAGATTCCAGGAACTCCGGCGAGACTGAGCATGATCGCCTGAGTGCTGAGAAACTGTTCCGCCCGTTGCGCGTTGGGCAACGCCGGATCGGTAGCGGCGGAGAGGTAGTTAATGTTCATTTCATAGGGAATATCACCGGTGGCGGTAGCCTTGTAGGAGACGCGTCCTCCGCGTTGCAGCACCGCTTGTACCAGAGCCTCCCGCTGTTCATCGCTGAGGATGCCGTGCGTAGGAGTCAGTCCGACGCCATCGTGGCTTGCACAGAAGTTGAAAAAGGACGCTCCCGGTCCCGGATCGTCAAGACTCGCGGCCCACGATTGTAGGTGCTCGGCATTGCCCCGAATCACCGCATCCAGGAGGAGCGGGGGCAGGGAGAAGTTGTACACCATGTGCGCCTCATCACCGGTGCCAAAATAGGACACGTTTTCCCGATGCGGCACGTTCGTCTCGGTGATTAGGATGCTCGCGGGATCCACCAGCTCCAACACGCGGCGAAAAAGCTTCACAATCCGGTGCGTATGGGGATGGTGTAAACTGCTGTGTCCGATTTCTTTCCAGAGATACGCGATCGCATCGAGGCGGACGATCTGCGCGCCCCGGGCGAGATATCCCAGAAAGACATCCAGCATCTCCAGCAGAACCTCGGGGTTGGCCCAGTTCAGATCTATCTGGTCATCGCTGAACGTGGTCCACACGTGTTCGGTGCCGTGGCTGGTCTCCACCTTGGTGAGCAGCGGGAGCGACCTCGGCCGCACTACCATACTCAGATCCTCGGCGGGATCCACGGTAATGAAGTAGTCCCGGTAGGGCTCCTCGTCCCGTAGAAATCCCTGAAACCACCCACTCCGGGCGGAGCAGTGGTTGAGCACCAGATCTACCATGAGGCGAAACTCGCCGGCGATCGTTTCGACCTGTTCCCACGTCCCCAACTGCGGGTTCACGGCGCGGTAATCGATCACGGAGAACCCGTCGTCCGAGGAGTACGGTGAGAACGGCAGGATGTGCACCCCGGTGATCGTCTCCTCCACCTTCTCATCGAGAAAACGGTACAGATACTCCAGCGGTGTCCCCTGGGGCCCGTGAAACATGTCACCGTAGGTGATCAGGATCGCGTCATCAGCCGATAGGGGAAAGTCACCGGCACTGGAGGAGAACTGCTCCCGATGGGCGGCGATAGCCGCGCGGTACTGCTCAATCAGTTCCTCGATGCGAAGGGGGAGCTCCGGATGGTCCGGGTAGACCGCTTTGGTCAGTTGCGTTACAACAGAGTCCATAGCAGCAAGAATATGTCAGTCAGGGATTTCCCGCAATTCCGAAGCGGTAATGAGGACGGTGTTATGCACGTAATAATCTTTCACTACCACCTGTTGCCCGGCGGAGTAACCGGGGTGATCGAACATATGAGCCGGGCACTGCAGCTGCACAGCGCGGCGGTCGACGAAATCGAAATCGTTACCGGAAGCCGGGAAAACCTGGAGCGCCTCACCGATGGCCCGCCGGTGACGGTGATTCCAGAAATTGGCTATATGTCCCGCCAGCGGCTGGCTGAGTACGCCCCCGCGCCACCGGATAGCGAGTCCGAACACCAGCACGAAAGTGGCCCCGTAGGTCAAATCAGCGAGTCTCAGGTTGCCGCCGGGGCCCAGGTCCTCTCCCAACGGATCTCACAGGAACTGCAGGGCCGGTGGGACGCGGACAGCGTCTGGTGGGTGCACAACTACCACCTCGGCAAGAATCCGGCGTTTACCCGGGCGCTCTTGGAGATTGCCCGCGCACATCCGGAACAGCGCATCATCCTGCACATTCACGACTTCCCGGAGTGTGGTCGGTACGCCAACGTGCGGTATCTCCGTCAGTCGGGGGTTGAGGACCTGTATCCCGACCTTCCCAACCTCACCTATGTGACGATCAATTCCCGGGACCGCACCCTGCTCCAGAATGCCGGGGTGCGCAACGTACACTATCTCCCCAATCCGGTGCCGGCAGTGGCCAATCCCCCTCGGCCCGGTCAATCTCCGGATGTACGCAAGCGTCTGGCGGACCACTTTGATACGGAGTTTGCCCGATTCCGGCGGGATGATCTGTTTCTGCTCTACCCGGTACGGACGATTCGCCGCAAGAACGTCTTTGAGGCGGCCCTGATCGCCATGGGACTCTCCCAGCCGGCATCACTGGTAGTGACGCTGCCCGGCGTTTCGCAGGCGGAGAAGCAGTACTCCCAGATGGTGCAGCACGCGTTTCAAGACGGTACGATCGCCGGCCTGTGGGGGATCGGGACTCGCCTGGACGAGGTGGGGCTCACCTTCGAGGATATTCAGCGCACCGCCGATGCGATCGTTTCCACCTCGGTCCAGGAAGGGTTCGGATATCAGTTCATCGATCCGCTGCTGCAGGGAACTCCGCTGGTAGCGCGGCGGCTTCCTGTACTCCAGGATGTGGAAGACCTCTACCAGTCGTGGCCCCACGCGTTCTACGAAAGTATTCGAGTACCCAATAGCAGTCCGTCACTGTCGGGCCCCCAGGCGTTACTGCGATTTCGATACACTGAGCGGATCGATCGCCTGGCGCCGCATATCCCGGAGGAGATCGTCCACCAGCTGCATCAGGAGGTGGCCCGTATGGTTGAGTCGGAAACGATAGACTTCTCCTTCCTGCTACCGCACATGCAGTTTACCTATCTCAAGGATATGCGCGCCCACCCCTCCTATCGGCAGGAGGTCCGGGCGTTGAACGAGGATCTATTCCGACAGATGGAGAGCGCCCTGGGGCGGAGTCCGCAATCCGTTGAAGCCGGCGCGGCCGCTGTAGACGCGCGATTCGGACTATCGTCCTACGCCACTCATGTGGATGAGATCCTCGCCGGTTCGGGCAGGCCGCAGCGCGATGCCACGCCAGGCGACACACCAGCAGCCGACGCCGCATCCTCGACGCCTTTACCTGAACCGGTGCCCGCCCAGTCATCTCCAGCGGAGCGCCTGGTGGCCACGTTTGCCACACTGGGCTATCAACGCCTCCTCTACGAATGATCCCGCCGGTTTATCGTGAAAAGGGGTGCAACAAAAGAGACCTCTCATTCTCCGACGCTTGCATCATACAACAAATCGGGCTATAGTGACCGTAACAAATCTCCCGAACAGATCATTCGTCTCGCCCCGTCATGTCGGCGGTTGGTAGACGAAAAACCTGGCAACAAAGGAACGTCTATGCCAAAGAACTTTATAACCCTCGACGGGAACGAAGCGGCATCACGGATCGCCTACGCGTTCAGTGAAGTTGCAGCGATATACCCGATAACCCCGAGTTCACCCATGGGGGAACACGCCGACGCGTGGTCCGCACAAGGGAAGAAGAACCTTTTCGGTCAGCCGCTGGAAATCATCGAGATGCAGAGTGAAGCAGGTGCCGCCGGCGCGGTACACGGTTCGCTCACTGGTGGCGCGCTCACGACCACCTACACGGCCAGCCAAGGCCTGCTCCTAATGATTCCCAACATGTACAAGATCGCTGGTGAGCTCCTCCCGGCAGTCTTCCATGTGTCCGCGCGCTCGATCGCAGCACAGTCACTTTCCATCTTTGGGGATCACTCCGATGTCATGGGTGTCCGGCAAACGGGTTTCTCCCTGCTCTCCAGCAATAACGTGCAGGAAGCGCAGGATATGGCCGCCATCGCTCACCTGTCGGCGCTGGAATCACGTATTCCCTTTGTCCACTTTTTCGATGGGTTCCGTACCAGTCATTCGATTCAGAAGATCGAGGATCTGGACTACGAAACGCTCCGCAGCATGCTGGATATGAAGCATGTGGAAGAGTTCCGTAAAGTCGGCATGCGGCCGGAAGACCCGATGGTCAAGGTTGGTGCTCAGAACCCGGATGTGTACTTCCAGGGTCGTGAGACGGTAAACAACTTCTACGACGCCGTTCCGGGAATCGTGAAGAAGTACATGAAGATGCTCGAGAAGAAGACCGGTCGCAGTTACGACCTCTTCGAGTATGTCGGTGCCAAGGATGCCGAGAAGGTCATCGTCGGTATGGGCAGTGGCATGGAAACCGCGGAAGAAACTGTGAATCACCTGGTGAAGAACGGAGAAAAGGTTGGACTGATTAAAGTTCGTCTGTATCGCCCGTGGTCCGCGGAAGATCTCAAGGCCGCCCTTCCGGATACCGTGAAGCAGATCGCCGTGCTGGATCGCACCAAAGAGCCCGGTGCTGCCGGAGAGCCGCTGTATCTTGACATCTTCCAGACGTTTGCCAAGAGCAATATCGAAATCATCGGCGGACGTTACGGACTTTCCAGCAAGGAGTTTACTCCCGCCATGGTGAAAGCGGTGTTTGATCACCTCAGTGGAAAAGCAACCCACGACTTCACCGTTGGTATTAACGATGATCTCTCCCACAAAAGCATTCCGGTGGACGACTCCATTGATGTGGAACAGGACGGCATCGTTCGCTGTAAGTTCTGGGGATACGGATCCGATGGAACGGTCAGCGCCAATAAGAACTCCATCAAGATCATTGGAGCTGAGACTGACAAGTACGTCCAGGCGTACTTCAGTTATGATTCCAATAAGTCCGGCGGATATACCGTGAGTCACCTGCGATTCGGTGACAAGCCGATTCAGTCGGAATACCTGCTGACCACCAGTGATTTCATCGCCCTGCACCGACCGCAATACATCGGTCGCTTTGATATCCTGGAAGGCATCGCCCAGGGCGGTACGTTCCTGATCAATACTTCCGAAGATCCGCAGAACGTCTTTAACACGTTCACCAAGGATATGCAGGATGAGATCATTAAGAAGAACGTGAAAGTCTATGCCGTGGACGCGTTCAAGCTCGCCAAAGAAGCGGGGCTTGGAAACCGGATCAACACGGTCATGCAGGTGGCGTTCTTCAAACTAGCCAACGTAATCGACCCGCAAAAGGCGCTGGAACTGGTCAAGAAGTACGTGGAAAAACAGTTTGCCAAGAAGGGTCGTGAAATCGTTGAAATGAACTGGAAGGCGATCGACATGGCCGCCGATGCGGTTCAAGAAGTACCGGTACCCAAGAAGGCCGAAAGTTCGGCTGACATGATCAAACTGGTACCCGATGACGCCAGCGACTTTGCCAAGAAGATCGTCGACCCGATCTGGCGCATGAAGGGAGATAACATCTCCGTCAGTGAAATGCCGATTGATGGTCGCATCCCCAGTGGTACCAAGCGGGTTGAGCAGGGCGGACGCCCCGGTCCGGTGATTACCAAATGGGCTTCCAAGAGTGATCTGGTGGCCAACCTGGACGTCCAGTGGGACGAGCCCTACTTCGAGTATCCCGGCAGCTGCATGGGATGTGGAGAGGTACCGTACGTACACCTCATCGCACAGCTCTACGGGGATCGGATGATGATCGCTAACGCCACCGGGTGTTCCTCGATCTACGGCGGTACCTTCCCGGCAGTGCCGTATACCACCGACAGTAAGGGCTACGGTCCGGTGTGGGCCAATAGCCTCTTCGAAGACAATGCGGAGTATGGCTTTGGAATGCGCCTCGCGGTGGACAGCAACCGGAATCAGCTCAAATCAAACGTTGAGAATCTGCTGGAGAAAGGCACTACCGGTGAACTGACCGCCAGCCTCAAGAAGAACCTGGACCTCTGGAAGAGCGTCAACCGGGAAGCTAAGGAAGCAGCGGAAAAAACCCGCTCGCTCCTGCCGGCGGCTCTGAAGAATGCCACCACCGAGACCAAGCCGATCATTGCCAAAATCATCGAACTCGGTGACTACCTGGTTGAGAAATCGGTCTGGATCTTTGGAGGAGACGGTTGGGCGTATGACATCGGCTACGGCGGACTGGACCACGTGATGGCCCAGCAGAAAAACGTCAACGTGCTGGTAATGGATACCGAGGTGTACTCGAATACCGGAGGACAATCTTCCAAGGCAACCCCTCGCGGTGCAATCGCGAAGTTCGCGGCGGATGGAAAGAAGACCGGCAAGAAGAACCTGGGTCTCATGATGACCACCTACGGACATGTCTACGTGGCCAGCGTCAACATGGCGCAGGATCGGGAGCAAGTTCTCCGAGCGATAACTGAGGCAGAGGCCTACGACGGACCGTCAATCATCATGGCGTACAGTCCCTGTATCGCCCACGGCTATGACATGAAGAACTCCGTGAAGCAGTCCAAGAACGCGTCGCTTTCCGGCTACTGGCCGCTGTACCGGTACAATCCGGCCAACGAGCTGGTAGGTGAAAATCCCTTCACCTGGGAGACTCCAGAGAAGACGGTGGACTTCAAAGTCTACACCGGCGCAGAAATCCGCTACCGGGCGTTGGAACTGGCCAAACCGGAAGAGGCGGAACGACTACAGTCTCTCGCGCAGGATGACAACAAACGGCGCTTCGAGGATCTGCAGAAGCTCGCCGACGATTCCGAGGAGTAGCATCAGCATCCACGGATGCGGTGCCGTTGATCGGTAGGTAATACTACCGGTCAACAGTCTCTCTGTGACACAACAAGGCCCCCGGGAGTGAGATACTCCCGGGGGCCATTCTTTTATTTGCGTATCCTATGAGCGTGCGCAATCACACTCCCCGGCGCGGATCCTATTCAATCACCAACTCAGGAAACTCCAGCACAAACCGCGAACCCATCGTATAGTGTTCATCCAGGAACACGCGACCGCCGTGGGCCTCCATGATATCTGCCACCAGCGGTAACCCTAATCCGGTTCCCCGCTCTCCGGAATACCCCGGACGACTGGTCTTCACCTCATGGCGGAACAGATTCGGCCGGTCCTCTTTCGGAACACCCGTACCATCATCCTCCACCGCGATCTGAGTCTCGCGGGCACGCACTCGCACATGCCCTTCCGGTTCGGTAAACTTGGCCGCGTTGCTCACCAGATTGAACACCGCCTCGCGCAATAGTCCCGCATCCGCGATAATCGCGGCGTCCTCAGGAATATCCAAATCGAGAACCAGCTGCTTTTCAGCGAACTGACTGCGCAGCGTCATCGTCACTTGTTCACACACCCGCTTGAGTGAGACGGGTTCCAGTTGGAGTTCAACGTGACCGCTCTGCAGACGATGAATGTTAAGTAACTGATTGATCATCTCCACCAGCACCGACGCGGAAGTGCGCATCTCATGAATCGTATCCTGGAGTTCTTCAGGGGAAAAGGAATCGGAGGCGCGCGCCAGCAGATCCAGCATGGTGAAAATCCCGGATAAGGGCGAGCGCAAATCATGCGACACCAGCGATAAAAAGGTATCTTTGATCCGATTGGCATTCTCTGCTTTCTGGCGCTGTTCGGTGAGGATACGTTCCTTCTCAACCCGGTCACTGATGTCGTTAACTGCCACCAGATCATATACACCTTCGCCGGATTTCAACCGCGTCACATAGACAAGGACCGGCGTGCATCCCCCCAGTTCATCCCGCACCTCCGTCCGGAGACCGTCACTACTGGAAATCGGCAGATCACCGAAAAACGAGGAAACTTCCTTACCTTCCAGCGTCGACACCTGATCATTGGTGACCATCATCGCAAAGGCGTAGTTGGCCCGAATGATCCTGCCCTCGCGCACCAGCACAAGCGGAGCCGGGGCCGCTTCAAACAGCACGGAGAACATATCTCGTTCATCATAGAGCAACCGATTGGCCCGACGTAGTTCCAGCTGGCCACTCACCTGCCGCGCAAGCCGCTCCAGCATAGACACGATCTGTTCCGGCACCTCAGGGCGCGGATCATAGTCCACCACACACAACGTGCCCAGCACGTGTCCATCGTCTGAAGTGATCGGCACCCCCACGTAGAAGCGAACCTCCCTGCGGATACCCTGTGACAGATCTTCAAGCTGGGGGATTCCCGTGGGAGGCCGGAAGCTCCCTTCAGCCTTGGTATCAGGAATAACCAGTGGTTTCCCGCTTCCCAGAATCTGCTGACAATACGTGTGTCCCAAGGGCGCCCGTTCTGCCGCAAGACCCACTGCTGCCTTAAACCACTGCTCCGTGGCGCCAAGGAAGCCTATATAGGCCACAGGTGCTTGCCCGACAAACGCAGCCAGTTCCGCCACATCATCGAACTCTTGCTCTCGAGGTGTTTCTATTATTTTGTAGGAATGAAGCTTCGCCAGCCGTTTCGCTTCTCGAGAATCGGTACTGTGGTGCATGGTGCGTTCCTTCACAGTCTCCGATTATATCAGACGGCTGGTCGCCACGCCACGTACTATGATACCTCTGCTGTCTCGGCTACGCCTGCCCTCGGGATCGTTCCTCGCCGCATTGCGGCTGCGGTACGACCCTGGATGCGGCCCATGCTCGAGGTACCCAGACGTTTTTTATTGCCGCGTTTTCATGCGGGCATAAAAAAACGTGTCGCTGCGTTTCTCGTCCTTCGGACTGCGATACGCAGCTTCCGTCTGGCGACTCACTCCGCGCTCTCCGAGCGCTCCGTCAACGGTGCGTACCGGAGCGACGCAGTCGCGAGGAACGCACCGTTGACGGAGCGCTCGGAGAGCGCGGAGTGAGTCGCCAG
>JAWOCO010000314.1:0-6815 GCA_046483765.1 Alkalispirochaeta sp.
CCGCCGTAACCGATCGCCGGCAGCTGCATCTGCCGCTGAAAATAGGCGCTGTCCACGTTACTCGGGATTGCCCAGGACCCATTCATCGGTACCATCTCCGTACCACTCGTGCTTCCAAATCGGCACAGAGCGTTTGATCTCATCGATAATCGCCCGGCACCCCTCAAACGCCGCCTGTCGGTGCGCTCCCCCGGCGTACACCCATACCGCCATCTCACCGATCGGCACGGCTCCCACGCGATGTACCGCCAACGCCACCGGCAACTCCAAACGTTGGGCGGTCTCCTGGACGATGCGGTGGCCCTCGTGCACCGCAAGTTCGTGATACACGGAGTACTCCAGAGCCGTTACGGCGCGGCCTTTGTGATGATTGCGGACTCGCCCTTCAAACACGACGACGCCGCCGATTTCCGGGTGCTCCGCGGCGATCTGTTCCGACAGGTGCTGCGCCGTGGGCAAAATGCGTTCTTCGGTAATGGTGAATCCCACCGGTTGCGTGATGGTAATCATCTGCTCATCCTCCCGACACCGGCGGAATGAAGACCACCTCATCCCCGTCGGAGAGGGGGCTGTCCCACGCCACGTACCGGCCGTTCACCGCCGGCCGCACGATCGAGCGGTCCAAGGTGAGCCCGTGCCGCGCCACGGCGTCGTCGTATACGTGCGCCGGTGACGTGCCGGAATCGCTTACCGTCACCACCTCGTGATCACGCCCTGCGCTCTCGCGGAGCATGGCAAAATACTTAATCGTTACGTGCATTACGCGCTCCATCTATACCACAAAAAATATCCGAGATCGGAGATGACTACAACGAGATCGTAGCGTCCCCCATCGTCAGCCTCCCATCCGGTACATTTCGACGCGTTCCGGGCGAGTACTCCCGGGCAGGGGCCCCTCCTCGGCGCGCCGTTCGGAATAGCGATCTTCTCGAATACCCCAGAACCGGCGCACCGCCTGGTCTACTTTGATCGTCCGTTCCGTCTCGTCCAGGGACTCATCCCGCAAGATTGCGCGGGCATCCATGCCGATCCCGGAAAAGAGACAGCGGTAGAGCTTGCCGTCGGCGGACACCCGCAACCGCGTGCAGCTTCCGCAGAACGGTTGGGTCATGCTTGAGATAAAGCCTACCCGGCCGGCGCCGTCGAGATATTCGTAGGTATCCGCCACCTCACCGTAATAGTCGGGATCCAGCGGACGCACCGGGTAGGTGTGATGGAGCTGGTCGCGGATCTCGGAGTTGGGCACCAGAAGCGACTCCTCAAAGGTGTTGCGCCGCCCCACATCCATGTATTCGATATAGCGGAGCTCCGCGCCTTCCGCGCGGGCAAACTCCGCCATCTTCACCGCTTCGTGGTCGTTTATCCCACGCTGCACCACCATATTGATCTTTACCGGATCAAAACCGACGCTCCGGGCGGTCTTGATGCCATCGATTACGCGGGACAGCCCGCCGGCTCGTCCCACGATGTGGTCAAACGTCTCGGGAACGATACTGTCGAGACTCACCGTTACTCGCCGGAGACCCGCCTGGTATAGCCGATGCGCCACACCGCTCAGGTGGAAGCCGTTGGTAATGAGCCCCACATCCTCGATACCGGGAATCGCGTACAGGTCGCGCACGAGCCGATGCACCCCCGGCCGCAACAGCGGCTCTCCCCCGGTGATTTTCACTTTCTGTACGCCCAGTTTCGCCATGTGGCGCACCAGCGTCACGATTTCGTCGAAAGTCAGGAGTGACCGGGGAGACAGAAACGGATGGCCCTCGCCGAAAAGCTCTTCCGGCATACAGTAGGTACACCGAAAATTGCACTCATCGGTGAGCGACACCCTCAGGTCCCGCAGCGGTCGTCCCATGCGATCGGTCACGGTGGCCGGGGATACTCGATTATCTTGTTGTTGGCTCAGCTCTTTGTTTATCAAAACACTCATCATTATACACCACCGTTCCTCACTGGTCACCTTGCGCAGATAGGGTTCCTACACTACCCTCTGTGCTTATGTCTGAACTTAATGGGGCGATAAGGACCAGCTCGCATGGATAGACTGATCGGCATAATTCTGTTACCGGCGGACCAGCTCGTGAACGTGATCATTTCGATCTCTCTCGCGGTGGTCCTGGGTTTGGTGATCGCGGCGGTGTACCGCTATACCCATCGCGGCATGAACTACGAGAGCGGGTTTCTCTCCACGTTGGTGCTTCTCACCCCTATCGTCGCAACGGTCATGCTCTTCATCCAGGGAGACCTGGTACTGTCCTTGGGATTGGTAGGATCTCTGGCGATTATTCGGTTCCGGACCCCGATCAAGGATACCCGGGACATGGTGTTTCTGTTCTGGGTCATCGCCATGGGGCTGGGAGCGGGCACCCTGAATTGGACCGTGTCCGTGCTGGTTACCCTCTTCCTCACCGTGGTAACCACGGCGTTTTACCTGTTTAAGTACGGCCGGTCGTTGCACGCGGAGTACATTCTGGTGATCTCCGGCACCGCCCCCCACGGCGAAGAGGAGGTGGACCGGGTCGTGCACGCGAAGGAGGCTAATGTTCAGCTGCGAAACCACGAGGTCCGTGGGGAACAGTGGGAGCTGACCTATGAACTGCGCTTCGCCCGGGAGAAAGAAGCGGGCGTGCGGCAGGTGGTGCAGGAGCTGCAATCCGTGGACGGCGTCGATAAGGTATCGCTGCTCACTCCCCAGTTGGCACTTCCCATGTAGCGGGGGCCCGATGAACGGCATCGCTCGCTTTGAACGTAAGTATCTCTTGGATCTTGATCAGTACTATCGGTTACGGAACCGGATCGTTCCGTTCGTGGAGCAGGACCATTACACCCGCACCGCCGGAGCCGCGTATCTGGTACGCAGCATCTACTACGACACCCGTGATTATCGTGCATGGTACGAAAAAGAAGACGGCGATTTTGGACGGATCAAGCTGCGCATTCGCGCCTATACCGACCGGTGGGAGGACTGCGACACGATCTCCGTAGAGATCAAGACCCGGCGGGGCAACGCCATGGTGAAGTACACCACCCGTATCGATGCTGATGAGTACGCGAAGTATGTCGAGTCCGACCGGTGGCCCTCCGCGGATACGAACGCGACGCTTGCCGAGTTTGAGCGCCTGCAGCGAACCCGCCAGCTGGTGCCGGTATGCCTCGTGCAATACCGCCGGGAGGGCTTTGCTGCGCGGGATGGCTCGCCGGTCCGGATCACCATGGATCACGACGTGGAAAGCGCCCGGGCGTCGTGGCTGTTTCCCGATGCCCCCATTCTCAATCCCCACCGACCGAGGAGATCTATTTTCGAGGTTAAGACGCGGGCCGGCGAGCCGGAGTGGATTCGCGCGGTCATTCGGGAACATACCCTCAAACTGGCGGCCAACAGCAAATACTGGCAGGGGATCGAAATCATCAGACCCAATATGGTTACCCCCCGGGAGGTCGCCCCATGAATCGCCTCCGTCGTCTGCTGGTGGCCAGCCTCACCGGTCTTTTGATTCTTTCCGGGGGCTACTGGATCCTCACCTCGATGGCTGGAGAATCGCCATTTCAAGACCCGGCGCTGGAGGCGGCGGTCCGCGACCAACTCGGCACCCGCGGCGGGTATATGCCGAGAAACGAACTGGAGGAGCTCACCGAGCTTGATGCCTCCGGACGAGGCATCGAGTCCCTGGCGGGAATCGAAATGCTTCCCAACCTGAGACGTCTGGACCTCAGTGGCAACCGAGTAGAGGATCTGGAACTGTTACTTCCCTTACGCCGCCTCACCGTGCTGGACTTGAGAGACAACTACCTGGTGGATTTGGCAACCGTCAAGCTGCCGAGCCTGGCGGAACTTCCGGAACTCACCGAACTCGTGCTCAGTAACAATCGCGAATCGGCTCATCCCGAAGAGCCGGACAGCGTTCGGCGGTTGTCGGACATCTCGGTACTGTCAGAGTTCCAAGCGCTGCAAGTTCTGAATCTCAGCGACAACCATATCGAAGACATCTCTCCCCTTTCCTCGCTGGAGTCGATGCGCGTGCTCAATCTGCAGCGGAATCGCCTCACGGAAGACGCCGCGGACGCGCTGCGGAACCTTCCGAGACTTGCACAGCTGAACCTCAGAGAGAACGATTTGCGCGATATCGAGGCGCTGTCCTCCCTATCGCAGCTGGAATACCTGAATCTCCATTCAAACGAGCGCATCGATTCGATCGTACCGATCGCGGCCCTGACGAACCTCACGACTCTCATTCTCCGCGGTGTCCCCCTGAGCGGTGAGGAGGGAGTTCTGCGGGAGCTGGCCCAGCTGCAACGACTTAACGTGCGGGACACCGAATTCCAGGATCTCACCGTCCTGGCCGATCTCATGGAACGGGGAGCGTTGCAGGACCGCCCGGAGGACAACGTCTTCGCCGAGATCGATATCCGCGAGAACGCGGTCGGCTCGGCAGAGGCGTACCAGGTGCTTGAACCGTACTGGGGCAATATTGCGGTGCGTCACCCTGAGGAACTGCCGGAATGAATCGGGGTGCGGTGTTCTCGCTGGTGGCGGCGGTGCTCCTGGCAACGCTGGGTGGGTGTTCACCTACTGAATCCGGCAGAGAGTCCCGATCAGATGGAATCGTCCGTATTGATTTTGACGAATACCGCGGGACTCGTGAGAGTCTTCCGGAGGGAATGTTTGTAACCGGGGAAGACGGGGATGGAGTTCCCGTGGATGGTGATTTCTACCCATTCACCGGCGTCAGCAGCGTGGCTCGGGAAGATGAGTTTGCCGGGTTCGGCGCGTTCACTCCCGCGGAAGACGAGTTCTCGTTTGGTATACGGGAGCATGGGGACAGCGATCTCAGGGACTCGCGCCTGTTTCTGGAATATGAGAACCGGACGGAGCGCACGATCTACGGATTGCGCGTCCGCTATGATGTGGAGACGTGGCTGGCGGGCGAACGCGACAACCGGATCCGGCTGAAGTACCACACCGCCACCGAAGGCTTCGGCTCGATCGGTGACATCGTTTCCACGTCGAATCCAGTTGCCCTCGGCCCCGACGGTCCGGAACCGGGGACCGTACTCGACGGGTCCCAGCCAGAGCATCGAACTACCGTAGAACTCTCGTTTCATTTTGCCCAGCTGGAAGGCATGGCAGCCGGCGGCGTGGACCAGTTTGCCCCGCTGGAACCCGGGGAACGAGGATATCTGCGCTGGCAGTACTCCAACGACCAACTCACGGAAGGCTCGCTGCGAAGCGCGTTGGCGCTGAATAACGTGGAGGTGGAACCACTGTTTGAGCCCGCCGGAACGCAGGCGCCGGTGTCGTTCCACCGGCCTCCTGGGTTCTACGACGAGCCCTTTGACTTGGAACTCTCCAGTAGCCTGCCGGATGCCCGTATCTACTATACCACCGACGGGTCCCAACCGGACCCAGAGTACGTCATGAGCGATGCGGAGTGGGACGCGCTACCCCGGGCAACCCGGCGGCGGACCTTTGCGTACACCCGCCCGCTCAACCTGGAAGCGTTGGCGGAACGGGAAAACGATATCGCCCTCATACCCACCACCGCCCGCGAGGACGAAATCGGCTGGACCCCGCCGGCGTTCGAGGTTCCCAAGGCGGCAACGGTCCGCGCAATTGCTCGAGGCCCGCATTCACGGTCGGCGGTTCGCACCGCCACGTACTTTGTCCCGAATCACGGAATGGATCACCATGAGCTGCCGGTGTGGAGTATCCAGACGGAGCGGGAAAATTTTTTCGATCCCGACCGCGGGATCTACGTCCCAGGACCCGACGCCCCCCGGGTCAACTATTTTCGTCGCGGCCGTGAATGGGAGCCGGTGGTCCACGCGGAGTTCTTCGAGCGTGACACCTCCCGGGTGATTTCCCAGCCGCTGGGCGTGCGAGTTCACGGCAATTACACGCGCACCTTCCCTCAGAAATCTCTTCGCCTCTATTCACGAACCGACTACGGTCCCGGACGGATGCGCCACCAGTTTTTCGAATCTCGGGACCTCGATGATTACAATCGCCTCCTGCTGAGGAACGGCGGCAACGACTGGCTGGGAGGAATGCTCAGTGATCCCACGCTGCAGGCGTTGGTGGAGCATCTGCCGATCGACACGCAACACTATCGTCCCACGGTGGTGTATCTGAATGGGGAGTACTGGGGACTGCATAATATGCGCGATCGGCAGGATCAGCACTATCTGGAGACGGTGTACGGTATCCCCCGCGATGAGGTGGTGATCGTGGAGATTGAAGGGCTCGTGGACACCGGTCAGTGGGATGAGGAAGGTGAGGTGTATGAGCCGTATGTAAAATTTCGAGAGCGCGTCTCCTCAGGAGAGATCGCCGGCTGGGACGCGCTGAACGAGGAAATGGCTCTGAGTGAGTACCTGGACTACCTCTTTGCCCAGCTCTATGCGGGGAACTATGACTGGCCCCAGAACAACATCCGGTACTGGAGATACACCGGACCGGAGCAGACCGAAGCGGAGGGTCCCCGCGATGGTCGGTGGCGCTGGCTGTTGTACGACGTAGACTTCGCCTTTGGCCACCAGTTGTCCACCACCTTTGACATGGTGGAGTGGACCTTTGCCTATACCGAAGAACACCCGTTTCTCCAGGAAGGACGGAGAGAGGACGAGCAGGATCGATTTGAACTGAACCACCGCCTGCTCGATTCCGACACGGTGCGATGGGAACTCCTGCAGCGGTTGGCGGTACATCTATCAACGACGGCCCGGGAGGAACGAGCGGAGAGACTCGTCGATCGCCATGTGGCCGCCATTGAATCGGAAATGCCGCGGCAGATCGATCGGTGGGGGAGCCCCTCCTC
>JAWOCO010000404.1:0-7188 GCA_046483765.1 Alkalispirochaeta sp.
AGCCCTCAAACAGCTGTTCCCGGGTAAACCCGTACTTCGCCTCTTCCGGATTGCCGATGATCACGTTTCCCTGCTTCAGGGGACCCGGGTTGTAGCGTAGGCAGATTAGATCCGGCATACCCACGTGTTCCGCCAGGTAGTCCACATGGGAGAGATCGTCCAGATTGATAATCGCCCCCAGCTCCT
Source organism: Alkalispirochaeta sp. (assembly GCA_046483765.1). Classification (GTDB taxonomy): domain Bacteria; phylum Spirochaetota; class Spirochaetia; order DSM-27196; family Alkalispirochaetaceae; genus Alkalispirochaeta. The sequence continues at coordinate 187 of JAWOCO010000404.1, forward strand.
TGGCTTTGGCGTACTCGTAGGCAGGGGTATCGTTGGAGGTGAAGATAATCTCTTCTCCCCGGACTCCCAGCCGCTCCACCAGCTCCAGCTCGGCGTAACTGGAACAGTCGAATCCCATGCCTTCTTCCCGGACAATGGAAAGAATGTGGGGGTTGGGAAGCGCCTTTACGGCGTAGAAGTTCTTAAATCCTGAAACCCAGTCAAAGGCGCTCTGAAACCGGCGGGCGTGGTCGCGAATCGCGGCCTCGTCGTATATGTGAAAGGGAGTCGGATACTCCTGGGTGATCGCTTCGATCTGCTCGCGTGTAAATGGTACCTGCTTCATAGCGGGAAACATACGCAGGGGCTTTGCATGTGGTCAACCGCGGCGGAGACTATTCTCCCAGGGAGTTCAGATAGGTGTCTCGATACCAGTTAAAGAGTCCCTCCGTGCGCCCCGAAAAGGCCGCCTCGATGCGATCATCCAGGAGGCCGAACATCTTAAACGCCTTCACCGCCCCAATTCCGTACATCAGCACAAAATCGTCGCCGGAAATCACCACGATGTTGGTGATCATATTGCCGGAGCGCACCACGGGAACGTTCCGGTAGGTAAGCGTATCTTCATTGGTCCCGGCAAAGAGGAACGAACTCCCCTGAGAACGGTAGTTGTAGCGGCTGAGGATCGTACCAAAGGGCGGCAGACCCTGCACGACCCATACGTGGTCTTCCGAGGGAATCCTGGATACCGTGGGGTCGGGAATCCGACGCTGCTCGCCGGGTCCCTCTACGGCGTAGGAGTCGTGAAAGAGCTCGTTGGTGCTATCCTTGCGGGAGTTGTAGTATTCCAGGTAAGAAAGGTCGGAAATTCGCCGAAGAGAATTGTAGAGTGTCAGGAGCTCATCACCACCGATATCTTCCCGGATCAGCACCAGCTGTTCGGAGATCACATTGGGGCGGACGGAGTTCACCTGATCCTCCACGACCTGCGTAAGCGGATGGTCGGGAACGTAGGCGATCTGCCGGTGGTTTTCGATGTACTGTTCCAGGGAACCGGTATTTAGCAGTTCCCGCCGATCCGAGCGCGACAGCCCTTGGAGAAGGTCATCCAGGGATTGCGCGGAAACTGCCGCAGGAACGATTCCGAGGATGATAATAATGGTCCATACCAGGACAAGAGGTGTTTTCATGAATACGCAGAGTCTAGCCACAGTTGCGAGCACCTATCAAGTCGGCTACAGTGGGATTCACGCTGAGGAGCGCGCATGAGACGGAATACACTAAAAGTATCGCTCGCCCTGGGTGATTACCTCGTCATGTTCGTGAGCCTGGTGGTAGTGCTGTATGTCCGCTACAGCGCCGACGACAATCTCCGCCTGGATCAGCACCTGGGACCCTTTGCCGTGATTTTCGCGCTGTGGGTACTGCTGTTCTACATTTTCGAACTCTACGACATCAATACGCCGTTCAACCATAGAAACTTCCTGTACGCCATGCTCATAAACGTGGGCGGTGCGGGACTGGTCTTCTACCTCCTGTCCGATGTGGTGGACATCTCCCCCCGACGGAACCTGGCCCTGGTGGCGGCGGCCTTTGTGGTGCTCTTCTACAGCTGGCGCTTCATCTTCAATCGAATCATAGACACCGTAGGGTGGACGCGGAACGTGGCGGTTATCGGCAGTGACGAACACTCACTCTTGCTGGTCTCGCGGATCGAGGCGGAACGGCGGCAGGGGTTTCGGGTAGCGGTGATCGTCCGCGAACAGCACCACGAGCTCCCGCAGTGGGTAATCGACCGCGGCATTACCGTGGTAGACACAGTGGCGGAAATGAAAGCGATCGCACAGGAAAACAGTATCCACACGGTGGTGATCAGCGACGAATGGTACTACTCCGTGTACAACGAACTGTACGAACTCATTCCCCGGCGGTTGCGCTTCTACCAGCTCACTAATTTCTGGGAACTGATGGAAGAATCGATTCCGATCTACGCCACGCGGGAGATCTGGTTTCTGGAGAACCTGAACCGCGGTCCCAATCGCGGCTACCATCTGATTAAGCGCGCGGTGGATCTGCTGGGGGTCATTCTCTTTCTCCCGATCTTCGTACCGCTGGGCATCCTCACGGCGGTGGCGGTGAAGGCCACCAGTGCCGGACCGGCGCTCTTCTCCCAGACGCGGGTCGGCCGCAACGATCAGCCTTTTACCCTCTACAAATTTCGTTCGATGCGGACCGATGCGGAGAAGCATGGCGCGCAGTGGGCCACGGAGAACGATCCCCGCATCACGCCGGTGGGTCGGGTAATCCGCGCCACCCGCCTCGATGAAATTCCTCAGATCATTAACGTCTTCCGCGGAGAGATGAGTTTTATCGGTCCCCGACCGGAGCGACCGGAGTTTGTCACGACACTCTCCCGCTCGATTCCGCACTATCATCTGCGCCACCTAGTGAAACCCGGCCTCACCGGCTGGGCGCAGGTGCGCTATCGCTACGGCTCCAGTGAAGAGGATGCGGCGGTCAAGCTCACCTACGATCTGTACTACGTGAAGAACGTATCCCTGGTGCTGGATGTAAAGATCCTGCTCAAGACGATTATGACCGTCCTGGGACGTCGGGGTAGGTGAGCCGCTGATGCACTACCATGTTTCTCCCGACCAGCAGCAGTTTCGGATCGTCCTCGTGACGCAGGAGGATCCGTTCTACATCCCCCTATTCTTCCGCGAGTTCTACCGGGTTGCCCGGGCTGCTGAGAGCAGTGGGGATACCGGCGGCGGCGATACCGGCGGCGGGCAGCCGCGCCGACCGCGCATACCGATCGAGTTCTCCGGAGTGATGATCCAGCGCGCCCTGGGAAACCGCACCGCCAAGGGACTGGCCAAGCGCATCTGGCGACTCTACGGCACGGGGGGTTTTGTCATCATGGGCGCGCGCTACGCCGGACGAAAGCTCCTGAGTCTGCTCGGGCGGTGGGCGCCGACGGTCTCCGGATACAGTCGGCGCGCCGGGGTGCCGCTGCTGGAGTTCGAATCGAACGACGCCAACGGTGAAGAGTTTCTCCGCTTCCTGCAGCGGGAATCGGTGGACCTGGTGGTCTCCGTTTCGGCGAGCCAGATCTTCAAGGAGCCGGTTCTCAGCACCCCGCCCCTGGGTTGCATCAATCTTCACAACGCGCCCCTGCCCCACTACCGCGGGATGCTGCCCAACTTTCGCCAGCTCTATCACGGTGAGCGCGAGAGCGTTCTCACGATCCACCAAATGGTGGCGGACCTGGACCGCGGCGATATTCTCACGCAGGCCGCCACCCCGATCACCGATACGATGAGCCTGGAACAGCTCATGCGGGAGACAAAAAAGCGCTCCGCCCGGGTGCTGTGGGATACGCTGGTAGAAATGACCTACGCCGGGGTGGAAACCCGCCCCCTCCCGGAGGAGGAGGGCAGCTACTACACCTGGCCCACCCGAGAGGAGGCGCGGGAGCTGCGCCGACGCGGGCGGAGACTGTTGTGAGCGTCGTTGCCACGGAGAAGCTGCCGCCGCAGCAGCCTACCGCCGTGATGTCGGTGGATGTGGAAGACTGGTTTCAGGTGGAAAATCTCCGCGCCGCGATAGCCCGGGAGAACTGGGACACCTATGCGCGGCGGGTAGTGGCCAACACCGAAGCTATCTTGAACGTGCTGCAGCGCGCCCACACGCGGGGAACGTTCTTCTGCCTGGGGTGGATCGCGGAACGGGAACCGGCACTGATCCGGGAGATCCGCGATGCCGGTCACGAGATCGCTAGTCACGGCTACGCGCACCGCCTGATCTATGAACAGAAGCTCGAGGATTTTCGCGCCGATGTGGTACGGGCCAAAGCGTTGCTGGAAGATATCACCGGAGACGAGGTGCTTGGGTACCGCGCCCCAAGCTTTTCCATTACCGACGCCTCGCTCCAGGTGCTGGCAGAAACCGGTCACCGCTACGATTCGAGCTGGTTTCCCGCCGGCGGCCACGACCGCTATGGGCAGGTCGATCTCAATCCCGGCGGAGCGCGGAACACGCACACCCCGGCGGTTCTCCGCCTCAGCGACCAGACGGCGCCCGGTGGCGATGAGAGTCCCTTCTACGAGCTTCCCATTACCACCTTACAGGTGGGCGATCGCGCCCTCCCCTGGGGCGGCGGCGGCTGGTTCCGGCTCTATCCGCCGAGGATCTTTCGCCATGGGTTTCGCCGGGCGGTCAACCGCGCCGGGGGCGGCATGTTCTACCTCCACCCCTGGGAGGTGGACCCCCAGCAGCCGCGGGTGGCGGGCATCAAGCGGAGCTATGCCTTCCGCCACTACGTGAACCTGCACCGCACGGAGTCGCGCCTGGAGAAGCTGTGCACCACGGTGCGCTTCACGCGGGCAGACTCCGTGTTGGGGCTGCGTTAGTTTCGACCAACCAGGACGGATCGTCAGATCCGGCCAGGGACGAAACGTTAGTTTCGACCAACCCCCGCGTAGGTAAAGCCCTTCTCCCGGGCGCGCTCGGGATCGAGGACGTTGCGGGCATCGAAGATCACCCGGCCGGTCATCGCCTCGGCCATGCGGTCGAGATCAAGGTTGCGGAAGGCGTTCCACTCAGTGACGATAATTAGCGCGTCCGCGCCTTGGAGCGCCTCAAACTCATCGGTGCAGTAGTGCAGGTGGGAGGCGGCGGCCTCGGCGATCTGCTCCTGCAGGTCGGAGTTCAGGTTGCCCCCGAACGGCCCCTCACCGACCACGGCCGATTTGAAGTTGTCCATCCCCTCCGGATCGAAGGCGCGCACGGTGGCGCCCTCCCGGAGTAGCTCCTGCACAATATCGATCGCGGGGCTCTCACGAACGTCGTCGGTTTCCGCCTTAAACGCCAGGCCCAGCACCGCCACCGTCTTGCCGTTGGGGGAGCCCCCCATGAGGCGCACCAGCTTACCGGCGGTGATCACCTTCTGGCGGTCGTTGGCTTCGATCACCGCTTTGATCACGCTCATGTCCACGCCGTGTTCGTCACCGGTGGCGGCCACCGCTTTGGTGTCCTTGGGAAAGCAACTGCCGCCGTAGCCGGGCCCGGGGTGCAGGAACTTGGGACTGATCCGCCCGTCCATACCCATACTCTTCGCGATCTGGTGGATATCCGCGCCGGCAGCCTCCGCGAGGTTCGCCATTTGATTGATAAAGGTAATCTTGGTGGCGAGAAACGCGTTACTGGCATACTTAATGAGCTCGGCGGTCTCCAGATTGCACCACACAAAGGGCGTCTGGATCAGGTACAGCGCGCGGTAGATGTCCTCGATGTACTCCCGGGCGCGGTCGTCCTCATAGCCGATGACCACGCGGTCCGGATGGAAGAAGTCCTGCACCGCCTTACCTTCCCGGAGGAACTCCGGATTGCTCACCACGGAGAACTCCTTCCCCGGAGTGCCGCCGGAGGCCTCGGCGATTATCGACTGAATCCGGCGGTTGGTACCCATGGGAACGGTGCTCTTGGTGACCACCACCTTGTAGCCGGTGAGGTTGGCAGCAACCTGCCGCGCCGCCGCTTCGATCTGGGAGAGATCGGCGTGGCCGTCCGCCTTGGGGGGCGTACCCACCGCAAAGAAGACGATGTCCGCCGCTTTGATCGCCGCGTCGCCGTCGGTGGTAAAGGTAAGGCGTCCCGACTCCAAATCGCGCTGCAGGTACTCCTCGAGGCCGATCTCGTAGATCGTGGAGCGGCCGCTGTTGAGCGTCTCCACAATATCTGAACGCAGATCGACACCGGTAACGGTGTTACCGAAATCGGCGAGTCCCACGGAGCTTACCAACCCTACGTATCCTGTTCCCAGGACGGTTATCTGTTTTGCCATGTCAACACTTCCTCCACAAGATGGGTCATTCTATTCTTCGGTTTCCGCGTGATCGCGGTACCACTGAACGTAGTTACGCAGACCCTCAGTGATGTCGGTCTGCGGGTTGTATCCAAACGCCTCCCGGGCACGGCTGATATCGGCCCAGGTCTGTTCTACGTCTCCCGGCTGCGGTGGCCGGCGGTCGATCTCCGCGGTGGTACCCAGCGTCTCCTCCAGCGCACTGATCAACTCACTGAGCGCCACCGTCTGCGATTCTCCCAGATTGAAGACGTCGTAGGCGCCGGGCTGCTGATCTCGAACCCACGCCAGCGCCCCCACGATTCCGTCAACGGTATCCGCCACATAGGTGTAGTCCCGCCGGGTGGAGCCATCGCCGTAGACCGGTATGGGTCGGCCGTTCTCGATGAGCTTGGTGAACTTGGCGATCGCCAGGTCCGGCCGCTGGCGCGGACCGTAGACGGTGAAAAAGCGTAACGCGGCGATGCGCATACGGTGCAGATGGCTGTAGGTGTGGCACAGGAGCTCACCGGCCTTCTTGGTGGCGGCGTAGGGGGAGATCGGATGATCCACCCAGGCATCCTCGCAAAACGGCACCTGGTCGGTGTTGCCGTAGACCGACGAACTTGAGGCAAAGAGCAGATCTCGCACATCGGAGGCGATCATCGCCTCCAGGAGATTCACCGTGCCGTCCACGTTGACCTCCACGTATCCGTGGGGATCCTCGATGCTGGGACGCACCCCCGCCTTGGCCGCCAGATGCACCACCGCGTCGATGGAGCGTCCCGCCTCAGCGGCGGTGCCAAAGACGGTGGCCAGGGCGTGGCGGTCGCGGAGGTCCGCCTCGTAGAACCGGAACCCGGTAGACTCGTCCAGTCCGGCGATATTCTGTTCTTTCACGTGCCGGTCGTAGTAGGAGTCAAAGTTGTCGATGCCGTAGACCACGTGCCCGTCGTCTACCAGGGTGTCGGCCAGATTGGAGCCGATAAAGCCGGCCACGCCGGTTACCAGGATGTTCATAGATACAGCATGGTACCCCCGGACGGTCGGTGTTACAATCCCCGGTATGTCCATTGTGATTGAGAACGCCGCCCGGGTGATCACCGCCACCGGGGTGCTCACCGACCAGGATATCTACCTCGACGGAGACCGAATCACCGCGATCCGGCCGCATGGAG
>JAWOCO010000039.1:0-3352 GCA_046483765.1 Alkalispirochaeta sp.
GCCACCGCGGCGCAGGTGCATCTGTCCCGCCTGGGCGTCTCTTCCGTAGCACTGGAACGTATCCTCACAGTGGGCACCACCGCCGGCGCGTTGGGCGGCAAGCTCAGCGGCGCCGGGGATGGAGGTGCGTTCTATCTGGTGTGTGCCAACAACGATGTGGCCCAGGCGGTACACGCGGCGGTCACCGGGGAGCTCCCCCCCGGCGGCGTGGCGTTCGTGGTATAGCCCTGCGCCGCGGGAGTGGGCAGGCTGACCGTGCCTCAGGGGCAGGCTGACCGTGCCTCAGGGGCCGGATAGCCGCGCCTTAGGGGGCTCACGGGGCTCAGATATGGAATCGCCGGCGGAGATCGATGTAGCGCAACAGCGTGCGATGGAGGAGTACCAGCAGTCCCGCCGCGGGCAAGGTGGCGAGCAGTACAAATTGCGACCAGCGCAGCCCTATCGTGCCGCCGGTGTAGATCACGATCGTCATGTCCACCACCACAGTCATGATCCCCGCTCCCACAAGGATTACTGAGCCCTTTACCACTCCCGGCAATCGCGGCACCAGGAACCGGTGAAGTTCTACCAACACTCCCGCCGCAACGGTGAGCGGCACCGCCACCGGAATAAACCAGTCCAGAACCCCATCGGTGAGCAGATCCAACAACGCCAACATCGCCAGGATCGTCGCTGTGGCAGAGAGGAACGTGTAGAGCCACCGCCGGAAGATCAACGGCACTACCACCACCACCGTACCGGCGACAACCGGCACGATCGCCAGCGGCGCCCAGGAAAGCGCCTCATCCATGCCAAAATCGATAATCAGCAGGATGATCGCAGCCGTGGCCCCGATGCCGAGCAGGCTGTGCCGCACCATGCGGCGCAGCACCGGCTCCACGGGAGGCGGTTCGTCCAGGGGAGATTCGGTGATCTGCGGCTCGTGATCGCTCTGCTCAGAGGCGCCGCAGAGCGGGCACACCGAGAATCCCGGTTCCAGTTCCACACCACACCGCTCACAGTACATCAGATTTCCCCCGCATTTCGTCTCCAGTTCGTGCGCACGGTGCCCACAGCTCCCAACCGACGAAGCGTTTCTGCCACGTGTTGTTCGATCTCATGTTCCCGTCGGGTGCTCCCGAAGGTGATCGTGGTGGTTTCATGCACACTGATCATCGTCATATTCACGCCGGTAGCCGCGGAGGGCGGGGGCACAAACTCCAGGCGCTCTACCAGCGCCCCCGTCGATTCCGGCAGTTCCACCGTCCCCAGATTCGAAAAACTGGCGGTGTTCACCGCCTCTCCCTGAACCCGGTGCACCACCCGCAGGATCACATCTTTGACAAACACGGGACTCACCCGGATCAGCACGTTGCGCTCAGCGCGCACGTTGCGGGTAATCTGCCGCCGAAGACTGCGCGGGTCCAGCTCCGCCCGTAGCTGGTGGTGCACCTTGGTGACGATTTCATCGAGACTGTAGCGTCCCAGCCGCTGGTCCACCTCTACCATGACAAACACGAAGAAGTTTCGCATCGTCCGGGATCCGGTATGCGGACGCATGTTGACCGGAATCAGAATTCGGATCGGCCGCCGCCGGTGCTTGGGTGGCGGAGCGGCGTGGTACCGCTCGGCCAGGGCATGAATAAAGACTCCCAACAGCGTATCGGTGAGCCCCACCTTGAGCCGGTGCGCGATCTCCCGCAGCGTACTGGTGGGATAGATGAGGGAGGTCACGTGATACATCCCGGCGGTGAGCCGTCGTCCCCCCACGTGCCAGGCGCGGGAGAACTCCTGCGGATGGGGCAGGCGACGCTCGTAGTACCGTCGGCTGGCATACTCCAGCTCTTCTTTCGGCGGCGCCTCCCTAGGCAGCGATATTCCCGCCTCCCGAGCCTCTGCGAGTACCTGCTTGCCAGCGTCACCCTGCGGCCCACCGCTGCGCGCCACGGCGTACGCCACGAGCAGCGTCTCGAGAAATCTCAGCGCCCCGGTGCCGTCGGTGAGGATATGGGAGGTTTCCACTGCGATGCGCCGCCGCCGGACGTAGACGGTGAGGAGTGGCGCACCACTGTAGTAGCGCGGCACGCGCGTACAGGGCATCCCCTCGTCCGGATGAGGCGCTCCCGGAGCACACTCCTCCAGATAGTGCCAGAAGGCGCCCCGCCGGAGGTGAACCTGAAACTGCGGAAATCGGTGCCAAGCATCCCTCAGTGCGGCCTGGAGGGCGGTGATCTTCACCGGAGCGGAGAGTACCGCGGATACGCGAAATAGTGTGGTGTAGCGCGGTGAGCGAATCGGGGGGAAGAGGCGGGCCAGATTGTCGAGGAGGTACCACCGGCGGCGGTACTCCCCGCGACGATTATCTACAGACAGCGGCACCCGGGGGTGCCGCCATGAGGTATCAGACTCAGATGGTTCAGAGTCCCAAGTCAAACTGATCTTTGGATCTAAGGTTGTCAAAGGCTTCGACCAGACGCGCCGTCATACCCTTTTCACCTTCCACCATCCACTTCCGAGGATCGATCGTTTTCTTATTGGGCTGATCCGGACCATCGGGGTTACCGATCTGCGCCATGAGGTAGTCGTGGTGCTTGTCCATGTACTCCCGAACGGGGCGAGTATAGGCCCACTGGGTGTCGGTATCGATGTTCATCTTGACCACACCGTACTGCAGCGCCTCATGGATCTTAGCCAGTTCCGAACCGGAACCACCGTGAAACACTAGATCCAACGGCTTCTCTTCGCTCAGACCACGCTCGGTGCGCACCTTTTCCTGCGAGTGCTTGAGAATCTCCGGGCGCAGTTTCACGTTACCCGGCTTGTACACACCGTGGGTGTTTCCGAAGGCAGCGGCCACGGTGAACTTACCGAGCGGCTTCAGAGCGTCGTACGCCTTGAGCACATCGTCCGGTTGGGTATAGAGCTTCGCGTTGTCCACCTGGGTGTTGTCAACGCCATCTTCTTCACCACCGGTGACACCCAGCTCAATCTCCAACGTCATGTCCAGCTTGGCCATCTGCTCGAGATACTCGCCGCTGGTCTTGATGTTTTCGTCGAGATCTTCCTCAGAGAGGTCGATCATATGTGAGCTGAACAGCGGTACTCCGTGCTGTTTGTAGAACTGACGTCCCTCTTCAATGAGGCCGTCGATCCAGGGCAGCAGCTTCCGCGCGCAGTGGTCGGTATGCAGAATAACGGGAACGCCGTAGACTTCAGCCATCTTCCACACGTGCAGGGCTCCCGCTGCGGCACCGGCGATCGCGGCTCGCTCATTGGTGTTGTCCAGGTACTTTCCGGCGTTGAACGCGGAACCACCATTAGAAAACTGAATCATGATCGGACTGGACGCCTCGCGGGCAGACTGCAGGGCAGC
>JAWOCO010000251.1:0-4528 GCA_046483765.1 Alkalispirochaeta sp.
GCCCATAGGCGATTTACGAAACATTCCCAGTACGCGAATGCGAATGCTGCCAACTCGAGGCGTTCCGCTCACCTGCGTCAACGTCACCGGAAGGATGCACAGCGAGACCATGATCGAGGTTACGCCAAACAGCGTGAACGAGGCCGGAGGAAACACCGATACCAGCGGCTGTACCGCCCCCAGGGCAAACAGATAGACGATGCCGTAGACGGAGAGGATCTGTCCCCGTTTACCGGTGGGAGCGGTGGCGTTGAGCCAGCTTTCCACCACCACCAGCACCACTGAGAGGCAGATGCCGTGAATGAAGCGAAACGCGAACCACGCTGTGGGATCGATCCAGAGCACATGCGCGAGGGAAGAGGCTGAGGCCAGCGACGCAAAGGCGGCGAGGGAGCGAACATAGCCCACGTTGCGGATTACCAGGAGCGCCAGGAAGGAGCCTGCCAGCATTCCGCCGTAATAGCCGGCACTGATTATACCGATCGCTGGTTCCGTGAAACCTTCCAAGCCTGCCCGGAGGGTCACCGCTGTGGCCTGCAGCGCCGATCCGCCTCCCAGTAAGAATACCGACGCCAGGATCGCCGTGACCGTTGTGAGCGGCCGCTCAGTTGTCGCCATAGTTCGGTGCTACCATATCCTACGGCCCGCATCAAGACGGGGTATCGCTAACTATTTCATCGAGGATCGAGCTATAGCGTTCCAGGGCGCGGTGACCGGCCGCATTCAAGCGGTATGCACCACGGGAGATGCGGTCAAACCACCCATAGTAGTTCTTCGACAGGATTTGCTGCACGGTATCCGGTGCACCACGCGCCCGGAGCTCTGCCGGTGAGACCGAATCCCCATCGCTGTCTCGTACGAGTGCCGCCACCCGGATCGCCCGTTGCCGGTAGGCTGAGAAGCGTTCCTCGTGAGTGGTCTGGCCGGCACGGTTCAACTCGGCGTAGCGGCCGTCGATTTCGCGAAGAATCGCCCGGCGCCGCGAGGGTCGCCCCTGGCGCGGGGCGGGGCCGGGATGCAGGTGCACTTCGACGCGGGTACCGGTACGCAGAAACCGGACGTAGATTAGCCCCAGTTCCAGTTTTCGGAGGACCGGTAGCACTGAGCGGGAGTTCCTCAGGCGATCGCGACTTCCCTGGAGTGGCACCACCAGATACACGCTGGGGCTGATCTCCTGACGGCGCACGCCCTGGGCGATCAGATCCAGGCTCATGCGCAGCTTCAGCTCCAAAATCAGCGGGTTTTCATCGGAGCGGGGATCTCGGGCTACCAGATCGCAGTCACGCACCTCCGCCGATACTGCGTATCCCTGTCCTTCGAGCCAGTTCTTGAGTGGCGAATACATGTCACTTTCGCGCATTTGGGCCTACCATAGCACAAGACGAAGTGTCTCTCGATATTGTAACTTTAATGTGGTACTCTTGTTAGTAACTCGAACGAAATGACCATTCGGTCCCAGGTGAGGAGCCTATGAAATTCTTTAGAACACTTACATTATTCGTCTTTTTATTGCACATTCCGGTAATAGTAATGTTTGCCGGTGGAGCGCAGGAAGCGGAAGCTCCAACCCTTGAACTACCCGCTCAACCGCGCCAGTACATCTCCCCGGAAAATCAGGATGGGGTGCAGGACGCACTGGAGCTGCCGTTTTCCAGTGTAGTCGTTCCGGCAGAGGATATGGTGATCGTGGAGTATGAGCTCACCGTCTATGATTCGGATGGGCGGCTGGTATACCAGGTTTCCGAGAGCCAGGACGAGCGCCGTGGGTTTTTCGGCAATGTGTTTGGTGGTGACAAGCCGCGGGTTGCCGTTCCCGATACGCTGACGTGGGACGGCACCTGGCAAGCTCCTGAGGAGAGGTTGCCCGACGGCGTGTCCAACGGTGATCTAGTAGAGGACGGCGAGTATACCTACCAGCTGGCGGTCATCGACGACGCCGGCAATTTCTCTCGAAGCGCTCCCTTTAACGTGACGGTGGATAACACGCCGCCGCAGGTGGGGGAGTTTCGTGAACCCGATTTTACCATTTTTTCTCCCAATGATGACGGCGTCCGCGATGAGCTGATCGTGCCCCTCCAGGGAAGTCGTGAGATCGTATGGGTTGTGGAAATGCGGGACTCCGAGGGCACCGTAGTCTACGGAGAAGAGTATCGCAACGACGAACCTCGCCGCACCGGTCAGGACCCGGCTCCCCCGGCGCAATTTGTCTGGGACGGATCCACGGGAACCGCCCAAGAACCCGGTGATATCGCCCCGGAAGGTGACTATGAGTTGGCGCTCATCGGTCAGGACCGAGCGGGAAACGAAACTGAGGCGGTGCATCCCGCGACGTTTACGCTGAGCTTGCAAGGTGCCGACCTGGCAGTATCCGTTGCGGATCCCCCGGCGGTGTTTTCCCCGAACGACGACGGACGGCAGGACACCCTGACCCTGGAGCTGGATACATCGGAGCCGGAATCCGTGCGGGCATGGCGCCTGGAGATCATCAATCGCGAGCAGATCGTGCGTAGTGAATCAGGATCCGGCACACCTCCCGCGGAATGGGAGTTCGACGGTGCCCGCGATGACGGTACGATGTTAGGTGATGGTTCAGTTTCTGCGCGACTGTGGGTTCGCCTGGACAACGGTAACGAAGTGCAATCCGCTCCGCTTACCATCACTATCGACACCGAGGCTCCCGAAGCATCGCTCAGTGCTGATACCGTTCCGGAGTCCACGGAGTCCGGTGAGCCGCTGGTGTTTGGTGCTGGTGACAAAGAGGGAATCCGCGGCACGATCCGCTACGAGGGTGGTGCGGCGTGGCAGTTCGAACTCCTCCAGGATGGAGAGGCGCTTGCCGCCGGCGAGGTGGCGGAGTTCTTCGAGATTGCCGGAGTGCGCCCCGAGGCGGTGAACGATGGAACCGAGGAGCGCGTTCAGCTCACCTGGAATGGAGAGGCGTTAGTTGAGGCCGGACAGGCGCCGGACGGCACCTACGCCTTGCGACTTACCGGTGAAGACGCTGCCGGTAACGTAGGAGAGAGCGGTACCCTGCGAGTCGTTAAGGACTCCCGGACACCGGATGTGGATCTGACCGTTGAGGAAGAGTACGTCTCGCCGTTGTCGGGAGGATCCTATGACTCAGCGACGTTCCGCACCGAGTATGGAGCGCCGGAGCTGATTCAGGAGTTCCTCTTTGAAATTCGCAACGAGGACGACCGAATCGTCCGCAGCAGCTACCAGCCGCGCGCGTTTGACAGCTTCGAATGGAACGGACTCACCAACGGCGGAACGGTCGTTGCCGATGGCTCGTACACAGCGGGGCTGCGCGTGATCTACCGGAATGGGCATGAAGCTGAGGTTTCCGGAATCGGTCCGGTTATCATTGACCGGACGAGCCCCCGCGTGGAGCAGTTGAGTGCTGAACCGCGACAGTTCTCTCCTGACGATGATGGTGAGGACGACGAGGTCCGTATCACGCAGGAGGTAACCCCCGGTGACACCTGGACCGGAGAGCTCCGCAGTGAAGATGGCGACACGATCCTCTCTCGGGAATGGGAAGATACGGTGGAATCCTTTACCTGGGATGGGACCGGCCCCGATGGTGAGGTGCTTCCCGACGGTGACTACCGTTACGTGCTCACTTCTACCGACAACGCCGGAAACAGCACCCGGGAAGAACTGCTGATCACTATCGATACCGAGCCGGCGGAACCGCCGGAGCTCCGAGTTTCGCTACGACCGCAGCCCTTTAGTCCTGACGGTGACGGCTCGGAAGACACCCTCACGATTTCGATCGATGTTGAGGCGGAAACGGACCTCACCGAGTGGGACGTAGAAATACTTGGTCCTGAAGGGGATGTATTCAAGACGTTTTCCGGTTCCGGTGCGCCTCCCGAGCGCATCACGTGGGATGGAATCAGTGATGATGGGGAGCTGGTGGAAACGGCACGACAGTATCCGCTGTCGGTGACCGTTCGCGACGATGCCGGTCACGAAGTGACGGAAGAGGATACCGTGGAAATCGATATCCTGGTGATGCGTGATGGTAACCGCCTGCGTATCCGCGTCTCTAACATCAACTTCGCCGGAAATACGCCGGACATGTTCCTCAGCGATGAGGAGCAGCTTGATACCAACCTCGATACGTTGCGTCGGCTGGCAACGATACTGAACCGCTATCCGGATCGGGAGATTATCATCGAGGGTCACGCGGCGCACATCTATCTGGAAGATCCGGCGCAGCAGCGCGAACAGGACGAGGTACTGATGCCGCTGTCCCGATCCCGGGCGACGGAAGTCATGCAGGCGTTGATGATCCTGGGTGTTGACCGTAATCGGATGACGATCGAGGCGTACGGTGGGGATCGCCCGGTAGTGCCCCATTCCAATCGAGAGGAGATGTGGCGGAACCGGCGGGTCGAGTTCCTGCTGCAACGTCAGGGGAACTGATCTGGGGATAGTGCGGATGCAGGTCCCGTGGACCTTGAGGTTTACGGGACTCCGTACTATACTCCCGGTCTCATAACGAAGAAGGAGATGCTATGTC
>JAWOCO010000047.1:0-14533 GCA_046483765.1 Alkalispirochaeta sp.
CTCCATCACTCAAGTACGGGGTGTTACGAAATGAAACGGTGGATGGGGTTGAGCACCCGCTGAATCTGGTGGCGGCGGTGTAACCGGCGATGGACCGGAGCCCGGCGCACCGGGAAACCCGGCGCTACCGCGCTACCGCGGCGTCCAGCGCCGCGTCAACGTGTGAGCGTGTCAGCTCCGCACGGTCCGCAGCGGGTACTCCTCGCTGATGTACGCTTCGCTGAATCCGTCGATGTCGCGAATCCACTCCAGGAACTTTTCCGCTTCTGCCTCGGAGGTATAGGGACCAACGCGAAGGCGATAGAAGAGTTCGCCTTCAATGTCGCGGGTGGTGATGCGGCCGCCGAGACTGTAATCGGTGAGCGTGCTGCGCGCCTGGTTGACGCGATCCCGGTTGGGGGATGAGATCAACTGAATCCAGTACTCGGTAACCCGAATCTGCCGCGGTTCCGGTGTGCTCTCCGGCTCGGCGGGGGGCTCGGGGGAATCCGCGCTACCGGCAGTTGCTTCCGGTGCTTCCGGCTCGGTGTCCTCGTCACGTTCCTCGGTGGCCTCAGCGGTGCTGCCGGAATCGTCGGAGCTGTCGGAATCCTCGGAGGAACGTGGTGTCCGCGCGGGGCGTTCGGTGATCGTTACCTCGGCGGGGCCGTCGTCCGAGCGTTCTTCCACGATCGTTCGATCCTGGGAATCCTCATCGGTGGCCGGTGGTTCCGGCAGGTCGCCGTACACGATTACCACTTCGTCGGAGTCATCATCCTCGGATTCTTCCATTTCACCGCGATCGGGGCTGCGGACATACTCAATCGGGTCAAAATCGCGCACAACACCTTCTGAGGACGCCTGGGCGGTCTCGTCTCCACGGGGATACAGCAGTGCCATGCCGACACCAACAATGGCGGCAAAGAAGATTACCACCGATACGATCACCATCAGGACTTTGTTCTGCTCCATACTTCCGCCCGTCTCCTGCCTATTACTGTAGTTGTGGCAGCTCACTGAGACGCTCATACAGCGCCTGCGGTGTGCGGCCGTTCTCCACAGTTATAGTTTCGGCAGGTGAGGCCAGGGCTTGAGTGTCCAGCCGCCGTTGTGTCCACAACCGGTGCACGATCTGGCGCAATGAGAGGTCGTCGCGTCGGCGGGCTCGCTGGAAGCGCTGCCATAGCGGCGCCCGCACCAGGAGCACCGCATCACACAGCGAGTCCAGTTCCATGTAAAACAGCAGCGCCGCGTTTATAACCAGCCCGCGGGCGCCGCCGGAGCTGCGCTCGTCACTGCTCCGCTCGCCCTCGCCGCCGGAGCTGCGCTCGTCACTGCTCCGCTCGGCCTCGCCGCCGGAGCTTCCGCGCCACGCCTCGATTTCGCGGCGCACCGCCTCGCGCATCCAGGGATGCACGATTCGCTCCAGCCGGTGGAGTTGATCACGGTCGGCAAAGACAATCTTCCCCAACTTGCGCCGATCGATCGTCCCGCGCTCATCTACGATTTCCCGGCCAAAGGTGGCGACGATCCGGGCGTGCTCCGCCGCCAGCGCCTCGTGGCCCACGCGATCCACGTTGATCTCGCGCCAGCCGTGCTCCAGCAGCCAGCTGGTGACCATGTCCTTGCCGGCGCAGCACTTGCCGGCAACCCCCACCACCTGCGGCGCGGTCACTGGTGCATATCCCCCCAACGCTCACCGGTTTCCACGCTCACCCGGAGCGGCACCGAGAGCTCCACCGCAGTGGACATCTCCTCCATCACCAGCGATTTCACCCGGTCCACTTCATCCGCGGGGCACTCCAGAATTAGTTCGTCGTGCACCTGCAGAATCAGCCGCGACGCCAGCTGCTCCGTTGCCAACCGCCGGTTCACCGCGAGCATCGCCCGCTTCACGATATCCGCACCACTTCCTTGAATGGGGGTGTTCACCGCCACCCGCTCTACCCCCGCCTTCACGGTGCGGTTGCGGCTATTGATATCCGGCAGCGGCCGCGGTCGACCCAGCAGGGTTCGTACTTCCCCGGCGGCCTCCGCCTGGGCCACGGTGTCATCGATAAAGCGCCGGATACCACTGTAGGTACCGAAGTAGGCGGTAATGAAGGCGTCGGCCTCCTTGCGGGGAATACCCAGCTCGTTGGACAGGCGGAAGGCGCTCATGCCGTACATCACCCCAAAGTTGATCGTCTTGGCGATACGCCGCTGCTCACTGGAGATATCCTCCGCGTCCATGCCAAAGATCAGACTGGCGGTGCGGCGGTGCACGTCCTCGCCCTCCTGGAAGGCGGCACTCAGCGCCTCATCCCCGGAGAGGTGCGCCAGGATCACCAGTTCGATCTGGGAATAGTCGGCACTGACAAAGCGCTTCCCCGGTGCCGGAATAAAGGACGAGCGAATGCGCCTCCCCTCCTCATCGCGAATGGGAATGTTCTGCAAGTTGGGGTCGTTACTGGAGAGGCGCCCGGTGGCGGTGCCGGTCTGGTTGAGACTGGTGTGAATCCGCCCGGTGCGCTCGTTCACCAGCTTCGGCAGGGCATCCACGTAGGTACTGCGCAGTTTGCTCAGCATACGGTAGCGCAGCACCTTCTCCGGCACCGGATCCTCCCGGGCCAGCTCCTGCATCACGCTGTTGTCGGTGCTGTAGCCGGTCTTGGTCTTCTTCACCGGCTGCAGCTTGCGCTCCTCAAAGAGCACCTTCTGCAGCTGCTGCGTGCTGCCGATGTTGAACTCGTGCCCCACCAGCTCGTAGATCTCGGCGGTGATCGCCTCGATCTGCTCACCAAGCTCCGCGGAATAGGCGGTGAGTTCCTCCACGTCCAGGCCGATCCCCTCCATTTCCATCCGCGCCAGAAGCGGCACCAGCGGCATCTCCAGCTCTTCAAAGATCTCCCGCACGTCCCGCTGGTCCAGCAGCGGATCCAGCACGGTGTACAACCGCAGGGTCACATCGGCGTCCTCCGCGGCGTAGTGCGCGGCCTGCTCCAGCGGCACTTCGGCAAAGCTGGCCTCCACCTTCTTGCCGTTCCCCGCACCGGTACTGGCCCGCTTGGAAGCATCGGGAAAGAGGTCGGCAAAGTGAGTGGTCTGGTAGCCGAGGTAATCCTCGGCGAGCTTATCCATACCGTAGCCGTTGGCGGTGGTATCGATGAGCCACGCGGCGATCATCGTATCAAAGGCGACGTTGGTAGTTTCAACTCCCCACTTCGCCAGCACTTTCCAGTCGTACTTCAGGTTCTGTCCCACCATGCGCAGCGATTCGTCGGTCAAGATCGACCGCAGGCGCTCCCGCGTGGCGTCTTCCGGCAACACCTGCCCCTCCGGCCCGCGGAGCGCGATATAGCAGCCCGACCCGTTAGCCACAGCGAGGGAGAAGCCCACGGGGTCCGCGTTGATCGCGTTGAGCCCGGTGGTCTCGCAGTCAAAGGCAAACGTCTTCTCCCGCCGCACCGCCTCGATCCAGCTATCGAGCTTTTCCAGGGTGTCCACCAGCTCGTACTCCCCGGCGGCGGCCAGGGACTGCCGCTCCTCGGCGGAAAGCACCGCGGCAGCCATCTGCTGCGGCGGGGTGCCGGGGGTGATCTCGGAGGTGGCGTCGGGGGGCGCGGCGTCCCCGGAGGCAGCGCTGCCGGCGGAGGTGCCCGTACCGGTGTGCGCTCCAGCGCCGGCTGAATCGCCCGGCTCGCCGGCGCCCTCACGCTGTGTCCCGGACCCGCCGCTGGTCCCGTCAGACGCGGCCGGCTCAAACTGCCCCGGATCCAGGCCCATTTCCTTCACCTGCGCCTTCATTCCCTGCTCCAAGAGCAGCGGTGCGGCGGCGGCGTAGTTTAGTTCCGGCAGCCGATAGTCCTCGTCGATATCCGGTACCGGGGCGTCATAGGCCAGGGTGATGAGGTCGCGGCTCAGCCAGGCGCTCTCCCGGCCCTCCTCCAGTTTGGTGCGCTGACTCTTACTGGAGATCTCATCAAGACGCTCGTAGATCTCCTGTAGGGTGCCAAACTCCTGCAGCAGCTTCACCGCCGTCTTGGCCCCGATCCCCTTCACCCCGGGGACGTTATCGGAGCTGTCTCCGATAAGGGAGAGGTAGTCCAGGATCTGCTCCGGCCACACCCCCCAATCGCGGTAGACGCCATCCCGGTCCAGTTCCTCGATGCCGTCCTTGCCGGGGCGCAGTACCCGCACCGGTTCTTCCACCAGCTGCAGCAGATCCTTGTCACCGGAGATCACGCGGCACGGGCGGTCCGCCTCGCGACAGATCTGCGCCAAGGTGGCCATCACGTCGTCCGCCTCGTAGCCGTCCACCCGGACCATCGGCACCCCCAGCGCCTCCAGAATGCTCTCGATCACCGGAATCTGCGCGTGGAGATCATCCGGTGTGGCGTCACGGTTGGCCTTGTACTCCTCGTACTTCTCGTGGCGGAAGGTGGGTGTCTTGGAATCCATGATCACCGCAAAGCGGCGCGGATTGTACTCTTTAAACAGGGAAAGCAGGGTGCGAACAAAGCCAAATACCGCTGATGAGTTCTCGCCTCGGGGATTTCGCAAGGGGTTTCGAATAAAGGCAAAGTACGAGCGGTAGATGACGCTGTACCCATCCAACACATACAGCGTATCGTCAATGGCGCTGTCGTCCATGGTGGCATCATCCATGGCGCTGTTATATCACGCGCTCCCGCGCATTGAACAGGAGCACCCGGGACGTGTTATATTTAGCCCATGGGAAAGCGAAGCAGCCGGTCCCGCGGACGGAACCGATCGGGAAACCGGAATCGCGGACAGAATCAGAACCAGGGACAGAACCAGAATCAGTCCCGCGGTGGTGGGTCATCCCGGGCGCGCAAGAAGCGCCTCCCCTTTGATCCCGAGAAGCATTTCATGCCGGCCCCCGTACCGGAACGTGAGTACGAGGCGTGTCCGGTGTCCGGGGAAGAGATCGATGATATCGTAACCGCTCTGGCCGAACCCTACAGTGGGCGCCCCGCGCGTTTTGATCGCGTGATTGAGAAGATCCGAGCATCAGAAGAGATCGGCGAGGATGAGCGACTGGCGTACCTCGGAAAAGGGGCGTTCGGGATCGTCAGCATTCAGACCGGTGAGAATGGGCGGCCGGAGCTCTTGGTGCGCAAACGCATTCAGTACGAAGATAGCCACGAGAAGTACTCGTGGCGGCGGGAGCTGGCCCCGGGAATCTCCCGGGATTACGTGCCCCATCCGGAGCCGCTGTCGGATCTGTACACTCGGGAAGAACTGGAACAGTTCCCCCGCTTTGACGCCACCGGGGCGTCCTACGCTAGGTCGTAACGTTCAGCATGGAGCCGTTGTTGCCCTCACGGTAAACTGATCGTGCTCGCCGTGGCACGTGCGTTTCCTGGATTCTTCGAGACAGATCATCGATCCGCTGCGAGAGGAGCTCCCGATTACGGGCGTGTTGGGCGGCAACCTTGCTGTGCAGGTGCTGCAGATCCGGGGCAGCCACGGAGGGAAACAGATCGTGCAGCGGCCGAATCACCTTGCCCAACGCCTCCAGATCAAGAATCATCTGCCGTTCCAGACGCATATAGTGCTCCAGGGTGTCGATATCACCATGGAGGATAATCTCTTCCTGCATCGTCAGCAGTTGAAGATACTCCTGAAGCTGCGCGCGCTGCCGGTCGAGGTACACGCGCAGCTGGTGGGGCATATCCGGCTTGGTCATCATGCTTAACCTGCGATATTCACACCGCCGCTCATGGGAGTCTGGGCACCGGCGGCCGTGTTTTCAATCTCTTTCCAGGCGTCCCGAAGGTTCGCCATCAGGCCCCGGACCTCCCGCAAAGGCTTTACGTCCTTTTGGACGTTCCCTTCCATGAGCCGATCATTGAAGAACATATACAACCGGAACAGGTTATGAGCGATCTCACCGCCCTGCTCCATATCCAGCGCCACCATCAACTCCGTAACGATGTCCTGCGCCTTTACGACGGCGTTATTCACCAGGTCCAGCTGCTTGGTACCGGCGTTAAGGAGCTTCACCGATTCATCGATCTGGCGCAGCGCCTCATCATAGAGCATTACGATCAGTCTTCCCTGGGAAGCGGTCTTAATCCGTGTTTGTCGATAAGCATGTACGGAGTTTTGTTGATACGCCATCTTTCCCTCCCTTAGCGTGCATTTTCCATCAGTGTAGTAACCGGGACGATCTCGTACCCGCGTTCAATTAGTCCATTGATCAGTACATCAAGCCGGTGAAAGAGATAGTCCCCCCGGCCTCCGTCGGGACGATCATCCCCCGGTTTTCCCACCGTCAGCGCCACGATTGATCCCGGCTGCTTCTCCGCGATCACCTCTTCGATGATCTCCGCGGTGGGGCGGTAGAGCCGCGACAGTCCCGAATCATCGCGGAGCGGCACCCAGTCGAGACTATCCACATCGCGGCCAATATAGGTGTAGTTCATCTCCTGCGCTGCGGAAATGATCGTGGGCGCAGCAAAGTAGTACGGCGCGTGCCACAATAGCGACAGTTCCTGCCCGGTGACATCGAAGTATTCATCTTCGTTACGGGCCAACCCCTGCTTAATGAACTCTTCATCGATGTCAAAGTGCCCGTCCGCCATATCAAAGTAGGTGTAGAACAGACTTCCCACCTCATGACCGCTCTGAGCGATCTCTCGGACAGCGCCGGGATGACGTCGAATGAAATCGCCGTTAAGAAAGAAGGTAGCGCGCACATCGTATTCCGCCAATGAATTGAGAATATCCGTGAGGCCCGCCACCGAATCTATCGCGTTAAAGGTAAGAGAGACCTCACGGCGGCGAATCCGCGACCCATGCCGAAAGTGGGTAAAATCGACCGGTTCCGCCTCTTCCGGAAACGATTCATATTGCAGGCGCGCCGGGGAGAATAGTGGCAGCGTGCCATAGGATTCGAGATTTCGGATCATCACCATGTTGCGGTAGCTACCGCGGGAGCGGTCTTCCAGATAGACGCGGTAGTCGTCACCGGCAACCGTTCTGTCGGCCACCGAAAGTTCTTCGTGAGCGGTCTGCTCCCATCCAGCGTCGGTGAGCTCGAAAACCGCGTCACCACTGCGGGCACGGATCGTGCCGGAGTCGGTGTCAAAGCCAAACTCGTCCGCACTGCTGAGCATCAGCAACTCCCGGCCGTTGCCGGTAGCGGGACTCACAGCCACCCGCTCAATGGTGTGGTGACCTGCCAGAATCAGATGAGACTGATCCTGCCACACCGCATGGATCAATCCACCATGATCGATCGTTCGTACCTCGGACCAGTCCCCGTAGCGCCGGATCGAGACCTCCGCCGGGGTCCAGACTGCCACGTGCGCCCCATCCGGCGACAGCGCCATGCCGCGGACGCCTTCATCCTCCGTAGGAGTAAACCGACTCCGCCCCTCCTCATCCCGGAGGTCGATACGGTAGAGCTCGCTGGTCTGTTCACCGTGGAGGATACTGGCGGTGAGCATCGTCACCACATCCCGCTGCGACCAGAGCACCGTCCGAACCCGGGTATTCCGCGGGAGATACATGTAGGGCAGCGACAGGGAATCGCCGGTACTGGTGTAGTCGTCGGTCTGGAGAAAGAGCACGTTCACACTGCGCCCATCTTTGGTAATCAGAATCTTGTCTCCTTCCGGGGAAACCCAGAAACGGTCAAAGTTGGCGTCAAATGAATAGGGGATCTTTCCCACAACCGTTCCCACTCCGAGAACCTCCGGATAGAGCGAGCGCGTAAAGAACTCCAGCCCCTGCATGCGATAGACCAGCGAGCCGCGCACATAGTAGAGCGTGTTACCGTTGCCCCAGCGTGCGCTGGCGATTCCGCCGGGACCGATCCGCCGCCGTTCCTCGTTGAGCACCCGACCGTTGCGGTGTTGGACCAGGGAGAAGTGGTAGAGATGGTTATCTTTGGTATACACGAAGTAGTCGGAATCCTCGGACCACCTCAAGGGAGCTGAATCCAGCGTGAGTTCTACCCGTCGGGAGATCGTGGTGCGCTGGTCTGAGCGGATATCGTGCAGAACGAGGTCACCATATCCCGGCGAGGTAGGTACCAAGTAGCTCAAATAGCGCCCGTCCGGACTGGACCCCACGGCCACCGTTTTGCCACTCTGAATATCTCCTCCGCGGACAAATGCGGGGAAGTCCTCCACCGGGGCGAAGTACGCGGCGGTTTCATCCGCATCATCGTCTACTTCTTGGTTGCGAAACACCCCGAAGCGGTTCTGAATCTGAATGCGTCCGGTTTGCCCCAAAGTCATAATGCGTTCCGGAAACACCGACAGCTGCCGCACGGTGCGGTCGGTTACGTCTGCGTGCAGAACCGTCCGATGCGCCCCGAGGCCGGGAACGGTGCTGGAGGCAGCAAAAAGCAGCTCGTTGGCATCATTGAGTTGAAGGTCTTCAAACGTGACTTGAGCCGCCGTATGAACCGTAACAAATGAGAGTGCTATAAGCACAAGAAGTACGCGTTTCAAAGTCCTACCTCCCGGTGACGTTGTAGAATGTCGGCACGTTGGGATGGGTAAATGAGTGGGAATGTGCGAAAACTTTCAGCAGTGCGCTGTTTCCTGGAGCATTTGGTCCAATTCCGCCTCCATCCTATCCAGCTCCTGCCGTAACTCGTCCAGGCGTTGTAGATAGATCGTGCGTCGTTGTTCTTCCATTCGCTCGAACGGTTCTTCCAACAGGCTATCAAGTGGTTCAGGTTTCCATGGTGTGCTTTCACCGGGTCCCATTAATGAGACTATAGTGATGTTGCGCGCTGCATGCAATGGAAATCGTGCATGAGTATGTATCACCGTGGTGAACACTGAGCAAAAGTCGGTTACACTAAGGGACAGATGAGAGCACTGGGCACGGGCATACGGTTTCACGTCAGCATTGCGGGCACGATCATGGCCCTGGTGCTGATCATCACGGCAGCCACTATTGGTATCGTCCTCTCCGCCGGCGACCGTTCCGCACAGTCCACCGCCCAGGAACTGTTTGAGACGGAGGGTCGCTCGGCGCGGCTCCAGGCGGAAGCCCTGCTGACCCAGGTGCGGGATCACGCCACCGTTACCGCCTCGGTCCCCAGTATCACCGAGCCGATTCAGGGCTATGCCGATGACCATCCGGTTCTGCCCTACCTGCGTCAGGTTCTCGCGGGAGCGGAGCACACCTACTCCGTGTACGTCGGGAGAGATAGCGGTGATTTCCTCCAGATCATGCGCGCGGCGGGGCGCGATGCTCCTGACAGCGCGGAAATCATTATTCGCAGTATTAGTGAGGTCGACGGCGTTCGGCGCCAGCACTGGACCTATCTGGACGGGGTGGGATCCGTGATTAGACAGGACCGCGACGATGCTCCTGCATACGATCCCCGCGAGCGTCCGTGGTATGTGGAAGCCTCCGGTAGCGGAAATACCATTATCAATAATCCCTACCGTTTTGATGCGCTCCAGGAGCTCGGTATTACCGCCTCCCGGGAGCTTCCCGACGGGAGCGGCGTCGTCGGCGTTGACCTGACCTTGGCCGGACTCCAGGATTACGTGGATCAGACGGAGGTATTCGCCGGCGGGGGTATCGCGCTCACCGATGGCGCGGGCACGCCCCTGGCTGCCGGCGACAACATCGCGGCGCTGGTGGACGAAGTGTCTCCGTCCAGGAATGGAGAGCCGGAATCCCTGAGGAGAGTAACCGATTCGGGAGGCACGGAGTGGTTTCTCAGATACGATCCGTGGACGATAGCAGATGAACAGACGTGGCAGGTGATCACCGCCGCACCGGTTTCAGATTTTTTGGGTTCCTTCGTCACGCTCCGGGGACGGATGATCTCGGCGGTACTGGTGCTCCTGCTGCTTTCATTTCCCGTGATCTATTGGATCTCCCGCTCGCTCACCGGCGTGCTTATTCGCCTCACAAAAGAAGCGGACAAGATTCGGACGTTCGATTTCTCGCCGTCCAGCCCGATCCGCTCTTCCATCGTGGAGTTCAACCAGCTGGCAGCGGGATTCGGCGCCATGAAGGATGCGCTGGCCACCCGCACCCGCGATCTCAACGCCAACATGGATCAGTTGGCCAAGATTATTGAGCTCAACATCGCGATTTCCGCCGAGAACGATATTAATCGCCTCAGTGAACTGATCCTCACCGGTGCCCGGGAGCTCACGGGGGCGGATGGGGGCAGCCTGTACCTCAAGAATGAGGCCGGTACGCACCTGGAGTTTCAAATCGTCCTCAATCAGACCCTGGGATTCGCCCAGGGAGGCAGCAGCGGAGATCCGATCACTCTGCCGCCGGTTCCCCTCTACTCCGAGGACGGCACTCCCAACAACAACAACGTGGTGACCCACGCGTTCCATACCGGAGAAACGTTCAATATTGATGACGCCTATAACGCGGAACAGTTTGATTTCTCGGGAACGCGACGATTTGACGAGTCCAGCGGCTACCACAGCAAATCGATTCTTACGGTGCCGTTGAAACCGCGCGGCAGCGGAATCATCGGCGCAATGCAACTGTTGAACCGTATCGACCCGGAAACGGGAGAAATCGGAACGTTCTCACCGGAGATCCAGCGCTTCGTGGAGGCGCTTTCCGCGGGCGCCGCAACCGCGCTGTACAATCGTGATCTGATCGAGTCGCAGAAACGGCTATTCGACTCGATGATCCGCCTGATCGCCGGCGCAATCGACGCCAAGAGTCCCTACACCGGCGGCCACTGCGCCCGCGTTCCGGTGCTGGCGATGATGCTCGGCAGGGAGGCGGAGTCGGTGAGTGAGGGTCCGCTATCGGAGTTTGCCTTTGAGTCCGACCAGGACTGGCGCGCGTTCCGCATCGGTGCGTGGTTGCATGACGCCGGTAAGGTGACGACCCCAGACTTTGTGGTAGACAAGTCCACCAAGTTGGAGACGATCTACAACCGCATCCATGAGATCCGCACCCGCTTTGAGGTGATTCTCCGGGACGCCCGTATCGCCCGGCACGAGGCGGTTCTCGCCGGAGCGGATCCGGACACAGAGGATCGTAAGCTGGCGGAGATCGAGGCGGAGCTCACCGATGACTACGCCTTTGTGGCGCAGTGCAACCTGGGCGGCGAGTTTCTCTCCGAGGAACACGTGGCGCGGCTCAACCGCATCGCGGCGCGCACCTGGATGCGCCACTTTGATGATACGGTGGGGCTCTCCTGGGAGGAGGCCACCCGCATCTCGGAGGAGGCGCTGCAGGCGGCACAATCCTTACCGGTAGAGGAACACCTGATCGCCGACAAGCCGGAGCAGGTGATCCCGCGGACCTCGGAGTTCTACGAGACGTATGAGGGCTTCGATTTTACGATTCCCGTGCCGGAGGCGCTGTACAATCGCGGCGAGCTCTACAATCTGTCCATCGGTCGCGGCACACTCACCGCGGAAGAGCGGTTCAAGATTAATGAGCACGTGATGCAGACGATCGTCATGCTGGAAGAGCTGCCGTTCCCCGATGCCCTGCGGCGCGTGCCGGAATACGCCGGCACCCACCATGAGGCGCTCAACGGAAGTGGCTATCCCCGGCAACTCACCGCCGGCGAGCTCTCCATTCCCGCCCGCGTCATGGCGATCGCCGATATCTTCGAGGCGCTCACCGCCTCCGACCGACCGTACAAGCCGGCGAAACCGCTCTCCGTGGCGGTGGATATTTTGAGCAAGTTCCGTGACGAAGGCCACATCGATCCGGACCTCTTCAAGCTGTTCTTAACCAGCGGCGCCTATCGCCAGTACGCCGAGCAATACCTCAAACCGGAACAGCTGGATGATGTGGATATCTCCAAGTACCTATGATTGAACGGCGCGGCCCGGTTTGCGCGTCCGCGACACCCCGCTACTCCAGCTACCCCGCTACTCCAGCTACCCCGGTACGCCGGCCACTGTTGCGCAGGCCTTCGTTACGCCGGCTATCCGGTTACAACAGCTCCGCCGCCAGGTCCGCCAGGCGGCTGCGTTCGCTGCGCGTCATCAGCACGTGGCCAAAGATCGACTTCCCCTTGAACGCCTCCACCAGATAGGTAAGGCCATTGGAGTTGGCATCCAGATAGGGGCTATCGATCTGAAAGGGATCGCCGGTGAGCACCACCTTGGCGTCGGCCCCGGCTCGGGACACGATCGTCTTCACCTCATGCGGTGACAAGTTTTGCGCCTCATCGATGATAATGAACTGGCTCGGGAGTGACCGGCCGCGGATATAGCTCAGCGCCTCCAACTCGATCGTGTTATTGGCGATTAGTTGCTCCGCGGTCTTGGCGTTCTGCTTGTGGTATACGCTCAAGATAAACTCCAGGTTGTCAAAGAGTGGCCGCATCCAGTGCGAAAGCTTCTCGTCCTTGGCCCCCGGCAGATAGCCGATATCTTTTCCCATGGGAATCACGGGACGGCTCACCAGCACCCGCTTGTAGGTCTTGTCCTCGATCGTTTGCTTAAGCCCCGCCGCCAGTGCCAGGAGCGTCTTTCCCGTTCCCGCCTTACCCACCAGCGACACCAGTTCGATTTCCGGATTGCACAAGAGATCCAGGGCGATACGCTGCTCGTCGTTCAAGGGACGAATGCCGGCCACCGCCGGCAGCTTGTGATCCACAAACTCCAGGAGCGCCCGTTCTTTGACGAAGCGGCCGATGATCTCATCGTGGTGCTCACGGTCGCGGAGGAGGAGGTAGTGGTTGGGCGGCAGCTCCTCCTGCCACTCCAGTGAACCGGAGTCCCGAAGCTGCTCATACGCCTCCGGCCGCACATCGATCGAGGAAAACCCGGTATACAGTTTGGTGATGTCCACCTTCTGTTTCTCGTAGTCCACTGCTTTGATTCCCAGGGCCGTGGCTTTCACGCGGGCGTTGATATCCTTGCTCACGAAAAACACCTGCCCTCCCTCCTGCTGAATCTGCCACGCGGTGAGGATAATCTTGTTGTCCGCCTTATCCTCAAAGAAATCGTTAGGAATTTTCTTCGGTTGTGATGCCACCACTTTGAGGGTGGTGCCGTTGTCGATACGTACACCATCGGCGAGGTTGCCCTTCTGCCCGGCGGTGTCCAGGAAGCGAATCGCCCGCCGCGCGTTGCGCCCGCGCTCATCGGAGAACGTCTTCAGCCGGTCCAACTCCTCCAGGACCCACATCGGCAACACCACGACACAGCCCTTGAAGCTGAGGATCGCGTCCGGTCGATGGATCAGCACATTGGTATCGATGATAAACGTCTTGTCCGGCATTTCCGCTTCTCCTTGGTGTCACTATCCTGGCGTCAGCCACTCTATGACCAGTGTAATCGCTGTGTGTGTGTTTTTCATGGGCGGTTAAAATTTGTGCGCATTTGGTGTACACCTATAGGAATGCCTCAACCGCTTATCGTCCAAGGCGACAATACGATTCTCCTCGACGTTCATGATGCCGACGCTGACCGTGCGCGGTCCGCAATTGCCCCGTTTACGGAACTGGAAAAGTCACCGGAACACTTTCACACCTACCGGATTACGCCGCTTTCCGTGTGGAACGCAGCCTCCGCCGGACTCTCCGCCGAGCAGGTGGTGGCATCGCTGAACGAACATAGTCGATTTCCCGTCCCACCCCACGTGCAGGACAACATCGCTGAACTTATCAGCCGCTACGGTAAGCTCCGCCTGGAGGCCAGTGACGACGAGTACACGCTGCATCTGATCGTTCCGGACAGCGATATCCGGGCGGAACTCCAGTCGCGCCCGGGCATCGCCAAATACCTGGGCCCCCACGATGACCCCGAGACGTTTACCGTTGATCTGGTGGATCGCGGCAGCGTGAAGCTGGAGCTGATTCGGGTAGGCTATCCCGTAGATGACCGGGCACCGCTCAACCGGGGCGAGGACATCTCCTTTGGACTGCGCGAGACCTCCCTCAGCGGTAAGCCGTTTCACCTCCGAGACTACCAGACGGAGGCGGCGGAGACGTTCTACGGCGAGGGTCTGCCCGGCGCCGGATACGGCACGGTGGTGCTCCCCTGCGGCGCGGGCAAGACGGTGGTGGGCATGGCCGCCATGGATCTTCTCCAGACCAGCACGCTGATTCTTACCACCAACGTGGCGGAGGTACAACAGTGGATCCATTAGCTTATCGACAAGACGGAACTCACGGAAGATGAGATCGGTGAGTACACCGGCCACCGCAAAGAGGTGAAGCCGGTGACCGTGGCTACCTACCAGATTCTGGTGTGGCGCCCAGACCGGGATAGCCCCTTCCCCCACTTCGACCTCTTTCGCAAACACCAGCGGGGGCTCATCATCTACGATGAGGTCCACCTGCTGCCGGCTCCCATCTTTCGCGTACCCGCGGAGATTCAGGCGATTCGCCGCTTGGGGCTCACCGCTACCCTGATACGGGAGGACGGCCGCGAGGAAGACGTGTTCTCCCTGGTAGGCCCCAAGCGCTACGACGTGCCCTGGAAGGAGTTGGAACAAAAGGGGTGGATCGCGGAGGCGGTATGTTACGAGATTCGCCTCGATATGCCGCGCTCCCTGCGCACCGAGTACGCCGTGGCGGACAAGCGCGCCAAATTTCGTATCGCCAGTGAGAACCCCAACAAAG
>JAWOCO010000056.1:0-16756 GCA_046483765.1 Alkalispirochaeta sp.
TTCCAGGCGGTAGAGGCGCAGGTGGGTGGTGGTGCGCTCCAGGTTGGTGCGAGATTCGAACTGGGCAAAGACTTCTTCCGGGGTATTCAGCACGCCGCTCACCGGGGACGATGACGCTCTCGGAGGGCGGCGGCGTGCGTGTAGAACCCCTCGTGGTCCGCGAGGCGGATCACGTGATCCCGCATCTCCGCGTAGCCGGTCTCCGTCACTTCCACCACGGTGGAGGCTTTTTGAAAATCCCGCACCGACACCGGACCAAACGTCTTTGCCCAACCGCCGGTGGGAAGGACCGCGTTGGGACCGGTGGCGTAGTTGGCCAGACTGAAGGCGGTGTGGGGCCCGAGTAAAACCTCGGAGGCGTTGTGAATCTCCGCGGCGGTGGCGTGGGGATCGCGGGTGTGGAGCAGCAGATGCTCCGGGGCGAACTCGTTCACCACGGCGGTGCTCTCCCGCTCGTCGGTGGTGAGGATAATTCCCCCATAGGAGGTAAAGACCTCGGTGAGAAAGGTGCGGCGCGGCTCCGGAACATCTTCCATAAGGGTTGCCATGTGCCCCTGTACCGCCTCGGCCACTGGCTGCGACGGGGTCACCAGGAGTGCCGCGGAGTCACTGCCATGTTCCGCCTCGATCATCAGATCCAGGGCAACGACCCAGGGGTCGGCGCTCTCATCGGCGACGACGATCGACTCCGACGGACCTGCAGGGAGTCCCACATCGATCACGTCCGCCACCAACCGCTTGGCGGCGGCCACGTAGGCGCTTCCCGGACCCACCACCTTGCGCACCGCCGGCACCGTCTCCGTGCCCCACGCCAGGGCGGCGACCGCCTGCGCTCCGCCGATACGATACACCTGCGTGATGCCGCAGGCGGCGGCGGCGTAGAGCACCGCCGGATCAACGGTGCCGTCGGGCCGCGGCGGAGTGGTGACGGCGATCGTCTCTACGCCGGCCAGGGCGGCGGGAACTCCCAGCATGTACATCATGGAGGGAAAGCTGCCGCGGCCGCTGGGAACGTACAGCCCCACGCTGTCGATCGGGGTAACCCGTTCGGTGGCGATGATACCGGGACGCACCTGAACCGAGTGGTCGGCGTGCGATACCTGCGCCCGGTGGAAGGTGCGCACGTTTTCGATCGCATAGTCCAGCGCCCGCCGCAGTGAGTCGTCCAGAGAGCGTTCCGCCTGGGTGAACTCCGCCGGGGTCACGGCGATGCCGCGATCTTCGATCTGGGCGTGATCGAACTGACCGGTCAGCGCGATGAGCGCGGAATCACCTTCCGTGCGGACCCGATCCACGATGGGACGGACCGTCTCGAGTAGGTCAGAGATATTCGTTTGTGAACGGCGCAGCAGACGTTGCCGCACCTCAGGTGCTGCGTCGCTCCACCGGTGAACCTGTACTGTCATGGGTGCGGACTATACCATGAAGGCGGCGCGGATGGCAGCCGGCGGGCGTGGCCGAAATCGAAAACCAGCAGGAAAATCGCCTGGATCACTACCCCGATTCCGTTACCCAGCGGAAACATTTCGCGATAAAATAGGATGATCACGGCGCTTCCCACCGCCAGGTAGAGGATGTCGAGATAGCCGTTGACCAGCAGCGTCTTTCTCAGCCGGAGTGCTTCGGTGACCTCTCGCTGGTGGTCTGGGTAGCGGTCGCTCCGGGATCGTGCGCCGTGGACTCCCACCAGCGCAATTACCGCATCCACTGCGCCCCAGATAAGCGCCTGCAGGGCGATTCCCTGAATCAGGGGCCACGGGGTCAGAATGCCCCCGATTCCCAGGGCCAGCGAAAACCCGCTCCACCACAAAAGCCGTCGAGCGATCGTCATGTGTCGTCGTGTGATTTCATCCACGCCACCACGATAGTCTAGAGCAGCTCTCGCGGCAATTCCCGTGGAGCAGGGAGCACAGGGCCCCGTGCGCCGCGCGGCGCGGAGCAGGGGCGCAGCGCATGGGGCACGGGCACGGGCCGCGGGGCCCAGTGCGCCGCGCGGCGCGGAGCCGGCTGCCGGTAGAAACCTGCAGCAAGACGTGCTAATTTATCGGTCCCAGACCGAGGAGGAGTGAAGATGGTAGTGAAGCCGATGATCCGCAGCAATATTTGTATGAATGCGCATCCCCAGGGATGTGAGCAAAACGTAGCCCGACAAATTGAATATGTGAAATCCCAGGGACCGATCGATGGTCCGAAAAATGTGCTGGTGATCGGCGCCTCCGGTGGCTACGGCCTGGCCTCACGCATCACGGCGGCTTTCGGGTGCGGTGCGGCTACGATCGGCGTTGCCTATGAGTCTCCCGCCAAAGGCTCCCGCACCGCCTCTGCCGGGTGGTACCAGGATTTGGCGTTTCGCCGCTTTGCGGATGAGGCGGGCCTGCCCAACCGCAGCTTTATCGGCGACGCCTTTGCCCATGAGACCAAGCGGGATGTCATCGCCGCGGTGAAGGAGCTCATGGGGTCGGTGGATCTGGTGGTATACAGTCTCGCCTCCGGCGTGCGGGTGGATCCCGATACGGGGGAGATGTACCGCTCCGCACTGAAGCCGGTGGGACAACGTTACGAGTCGGTTACCCTGGATGGCAAGACCGCCCAACTCAAGCCCACCGCCATGGACCCCGCCACCGAGGATGAAATCCAACAGACCACCAAGGTGATGGGAGGCGAGGACTGGAAGCTGTGGATCGAGGCACTTCGCGACGCTGGGGTTCTCGCGGATAACGCAATCACCGTGGCGTACTCCTATATCGGTCCGGATATCACCTACGCGCTCTATCGGGACGGCACGATCGGCCGCGCCAAGGAGCATCTGGAAGCCACCGCCCATGAGCTGGATGCGATGCTCGCCCCCGGCGGGGGGCACGCGTGGGTCAGCGTGAACAAGGCGCTGGTTACCCGGGCGAGCGCGGTAATCCCGGGAGTATCTCTCTATCTGGCGGTGCTCTATCGCGTAATGAAGGAGAAGGGCCTCCACGAGGGGACGATCGAGCAGATGTACCGCCTCTTCGCGGAGCAGCTCTACGGTGACGGCGCCCCCGAGGTCGACGCAGACGGCCGAATTCGTATGGACGATTGGGAGATGCGCGAGGACGTGCAACGCGAAGTCCACGAACTGTGGGATGCGGTGAACGAGGAGAACGTCACCGCGATCGCCGATGTGGAGGGTTTTCAGCACGAATTCCTCCAAATCCACGGATTTGACTTCGATGAGGTGGATTACGAGGCCGATGTGAAGGTATAACCGACACGTCCGTTGCGGAGTGTCACCATTTTCGATACCTTAGAGACGTATGAAATTTGACGAACTCAATCTTGACAGTGAAATACTCGCCGGCATAGCTGCGGCCGGCTTCGAGGAATGCACTGCCGTACAAGAACAAGCTATGCCCCACGCGATCAACGGTGCCGACGTGATGGTGCAATCCCAGACCGGCACCGGTAAGACTGCAGCATTTCTTCTGCCTACCTATCAGCTCCTGCTTCACAACCCCGATTTCAAGGGTGCGCGCGCGCTGGTTGTTGCGCCGACCCGGGAGCTGGCCGTACAGATCAAGGAAGAATCGGATGTGCTCTCGGAAAATCTCGGTCTTCGGACCGAAGTATTCCACGGCGGCGTGGGCTACGGTCAGCAACAGTCCGCCCTGGCCGAAGGGGTCGATATTCTGGTGGGAACTCCCGGGCGAATGCTCGATCTGAGCCAGAGCGGGCACATGCGCCTCAAAGACGTGCAAATCGTGATTATCGACGAAGCGGATCGCCTTTTCGACATGGGGTTCTACCCGGACATCCGCAAGATGTTCTCCCGGCTGCGCCCCCGAGAAGAGCGGGTGAATATGCTCTTCAGCGCGACCTTGAGCACCAAGGCACGGAACATCGCCTGGGAGCACATGAACAGCCCCGTGGAGATAGAAATCGAGCCGGAGCATATCACCGTGGACAAAGTCACCCAGACGATGTACCACGTAGCCTCCGAGGATAAGATGTCGGTGCTGCTGGGAGTATTCAAGAAGCACCAGCCGCGCACCGCCATCGTCTTCACCAACACCAAGCGGGCCGCCGAAGAGGTGGCCAAGCGGCTGGAGATCAACGGCTACCCCACCGAGTTTATTATCGGTGACCTTCCCCAGCGGAAACGGCAGCAGATCATTCAGAAGATCAAATCCGGGGAGTCGGAGTTTCTGGTAGCCACCGACGTGGCGGCGCGTGGGCTGCATATCAACGATCTCGATATGGTGGTGAACTATGACCTGCCGGAAGACCCGGAGGCGTACGTGCACCGCATCGGGCGTACCGCCCGCGCCGGTGAGTCCGGGGCTGCCGTGGCATTGGCGTGCCAGCGCTACGTGTTCGGATTGGATGCGATCGAATCGCTGATTCGCCAGAAGATTCCGGTGGAACCCCTCAGTGACGATATGTACGCCGAGGACGCCAGCGCCGGTATGCGAATTCGTACCGGGGACAGTAGCGTAGGCAGCCGGGATTCCCGGGGCGGCCGCGATTCTCGCGGAGGAAGAGATTCCCGGGGACGCGATTCTCGTGGCGGACGTGATTCCCGCGGAGGGAGAGACTCCCGGGGGGGACGCGATTCCCGCGGGGGGAGAGATTCCCGCGGGGGACGAGATTCTCGCGACGGTCGCGCGCAGGAGTCCCGGCCGCAGGAGTCCCGCAGCGGCGACAGTCGTGATTCTCGCGCCGCCGCCCCGAGGGGAGACAGTTCCCGTGTGGACCAACCGCGCAGTGAGACGCCCCGCAGTGATAGCCCGCGAAGTGATAAGCCGCGAAGTGATAAGCCGCGAAGTGATAAGCCGCGCGGCGACCGGCCGCGTAGCGATAGCCCCCGCAGTGATAACCGCCGTGACGACCGGCCGCGTAGCGACACGCCCCGGTCGGATCGCACCTCCCGGCAGCGCTCCGGCTCCGCCAAGGGCCCCCGGCCCACGGAAGCCGCGTCTCCCAAGGCGGGGGACAGCCTCGAAGACCGGCTCGCGTACTATCGCGAGAAGTACGGTGAGGACTTTCAGCCCACCGATGAGATGCTTGCTAACATGCAGGGCACCAGAAAGGGCGGGGGATCCAAGAAATCAGGCTCGGGGAATCGGAATCGGAAGCGCCAGCAGTCTCAGAAGACCCCTGCCGCCCAGGAACAGAGCGCGCCGGAACCCTCCTCCAAGGAAGAGTCCGGACAGAAAGAACCCCCCAAAGCGGACAAGAAGGGCGTGCTCGGAACGCTCCGCTCCTTCTTTGGCGGTTGACAGAACGGCAAAGATGCGCATAATATCGCGCTTCAATGCGTCTCGTTGAGAGCGTAATACAAGGAGAACTGTGAATGGCTCGACCTTCAAAAGCCCGAGGAAAGATCGCGCGCCATCTTGGCGTCAACGTCTTTGGAAATCCCAAGTACGACCGTCTGCTCAAAAAGAAACCGTACGGCCCGGGTGAACCCAAGAAAGGTCGCATTCGCGAGACAGAGTATGCCCGCCAGCTCAAAGAGAAACAGAAGGTGAAGTTCGCCTATGGCCTCTCTGAGCGGCAGTTTCGTAACCTCTTTTATAAGGCTAAGACCATGAAAGGGGTGGCAGGTCACAATATGTTGATTCTGTTGGAACGGCGTCTCGACAATGTGGTGTACCGCATGGGGATGGCCGCCAGTCGCCGCCAAGCGCGTCAGCTGGTAAGCCACGGACACATTCATCTCAACGGACGCAAAGTTACGATCCCCAGTGCGATGGTACGCCCCGGCGACCAGGTTTCGGTAAAGAGCAAAAAGAGCTCCGAAATGCTGATGCGCCGGCTCGTGTCGGAAAACTCCTCCCGGCAGACAACGCCGTGGATCGAGGTTTCCGCGGACGACCTCACCGGTAAGGTGAACATGCTCCCCACACGGGATATGATCCCGACAATTGCTGAGGAGCAGCTGATCGTAGAGTTCTACTCGAAGTAATCAGCACACACGCAGACCAGTCGGCTCCACGGGAGTCGGCTGCCGTCCCGACAGGACGGGGTTGCAGAGGGAGCGGAGTCGTCAATGGGCGGCTCCGTTTTTTTTGTATCAACATCTGTCGGGAGTCGACCGATACTTGCAGTATGCGTCGCTTTCCCGTGGTGAGCAGTGACACTGCTCTCAATGACCGCGTCCAACGGATCTGTGCCAAGTTCGGAGATACGTTCCAGCCGGTGTTTCTCGATTCCGTCGAGGATGCGCTGGAGTACATCCGCTATGAGCTGCCGGAGTTTCAACTCGTCCATTTTTCCGATGACACCATCGACGGTGGTGAGCTGATCCGCTCGATCACCGAAGACCCCTGGCTCCACTACGGCGGGGTGATCGGCGTCTACTCCCGAAAAGACGCGATGGTGGTAGAAACGCTGCCGCGGGAGACTAATGTGGTTACGATGATCCGGCGCGCGGAGTTCGTGGAGACGTTTTTCCGGGTGCTCTATATCCTGTATCGGAACCGGCAGATTCTGTTTCAGCGCGATATGCAACTCGACTTTCTGGGGACGATCCATGGCAGCCTGGAAATGGACAACGACCCCTATAACGCCCGGACCTACGCTTCGCTGATTTCCAACTTTCTGTTCAACTCCAACTACGTCGATATCGAAATGCGCGACCGCCTTCATGTGGCGCTGTTTGAGATGATCATGAACGCCATTGAGCACGGTAACTGCGGCATTAGCTACGAGGAAAAGACGCAGTATCTGTCAGAGTATGGCGACATCATTCCCCTGATCCGTGAGAAGTGTCGTGATCCTAAGGTTGGTTCCCGCCGGGTCCAGGTAACCTACCTGATCACTCCTACGCACTCATCCTTTCAGATCCGCGATGATGGCGACGGTTTTGACTGGCGTAACCGGCTGGACGATGACGACGTAAACTTTGGTCAGCACGGCCACGGCATTCGCATGACGCGCCACTACATTAACAACCTCACCTATAACGAGCGGGGCAACGAGGTCCGGTTCGAGGTAGACCATGAGAAGCAGGCCAATGCTACCCCCGGCATCTTCGCCGACCAGGAGGTCATTGAGCTCGATGATGGGGATATCGTGTTTCGGGAAGGGGAAGAGTCAAACGATCTTTTCTATATCGTTACGGGAAAACTGGACATCATCAGCGGCAATCAGCATATCGCCAGCTTGACGCCGGACGACATATTTCTTGGTGAAATGTCCTTTCTGTTGGGAAACCGCCGCTCCGCCACCGTGGTGGCGCGAGAACACGCTCGTCTCGTGAAAGTTACCAAGAACGCGTTTGTCAGCGGTATTCAGCGCCAGCCCCATTACGGCATCTTTCTGGCGCGCCTGCTGGCCCAGCGGCTTTCCCGTCTGAACCAGCAGGTTTCGGCGCAGAGCGGGTGACTGCTGCGGGGTAGCGGAGGTGTCCGGAGACAATCCGTAGCCCCCCGTGTAAGCCCAGCTGTGGCGTGGCAGGTGCTACGCGTTACACGTTCTGCGGGGTCGGTTCCTTGCTCACCAAATTAGCGTCGTAGCCGATCGCCTGCACGAAGTTGATAATCTTATCCACCGTGGCGGGATTACCGTCGAAGTCCATATAGATCTGGGCGGTCTTTCGGTCGACCCAGATTTCTTCCACACCCTTAATGCGGTGACCCATGTGCTCAATACCGATCGAGCATGAGGTACAGGTAGCTCCAATAAGATCAAAAGTCGCTCGTTCCATATCGATAATTTACTAATGGTTACCGTCTTTGTAAAGTTCTTGTAGCGCCAGAACCGTCTCCTCCAGACGCATCACCGAGTCCTGCGGACGCTGGGAACGCAGCACGTGAAGCGCGCCGTCGTGGTAGAACTCGAGCTGCGTGGCGTACTGCACGTGAATCCCGCGGATCTGTGCCACGGGGATCGAAATTGCTGCTGGGAGCACCCCGGCTGGGAGGGGCTTTCGCCGGGAGGAGCCGCCGGCCACCGGGATCAGCGTAAGGGATTCGTAGCCGAGTTCCACCGCCACTGAGCCGCGCGGCCGCAGCGGTCGGCTGCGATATCCGGTGGCGTAGTCCATCGCCGGTATCCGGTACGGCAGGGCGCCACCGGTTTTCACGGCGGTGATCTCCCGGCAGAGTGCCGCGTGTTGCACGGCGTTCCAGGCGGCCACGGTCTCGGGGGCCGGGGAGTGTGGGGGCGAAGCGGGATAGGTGCCGACCCCGATACCATGGGTCAGCGCGCCGGTGGACACCATTCGCGTGGGATGCCCGCATTGGCTACAGACGAGCTCATCACCGCCGGAGCGCAGCGTTCCCCACCCATCGCAGCGCGGGCAGTACCACAGCGCCTGCTCCGCATGCTCCGCGCGGTACCGTCCCACAAAGCGTACACCCTGCCGCTGGGCCCACGCCACATCGTCCCAGGCGAGCGCCGCGCTGATCCTCGATGCGATCTCGCCGCGGGAGGAGTGCGCCAGCTCAGCCCTACTCAAGAGTGGAGTGAGATGGATCTCTAACCGCCCCCGGCGAACGCCCCGCGCCCAGCGCGGCTTGGAGAGGTACGCTCCCCGGAGCTGCACCATCACCACCGGCGCCCCCAGCAGGCGCGCCAGCTTGGGCGTCGCCGGAAGCATGGGGCGTGTCGTTCCGTCCCAGGTGCGCTGTCCCTCGGGGAAAAGCGCCACGATCTGTCGCTGAGCGATACGCTCCCGCAGGAGGCGAAGGCTTTCCATATCGGTCCGCGCCTTGGCTTTGGGGATCGCCCCGGCGGCGGCCATGAGTCGTCGCATGCCGCGACCGCGAAAGTTGCCGTCTGCGGAAAGGAAGTGAACCGGTTGGTCGAAGGTGAAGGCGATGAGAAACGGGTCCCAGAAGTTGACGTGGTTGGAGAGGACCAGCAGAGGTGGTCGAAACGCCGCGGCGGGACCGTGGCGATGCACGGTGACGCGATAGCGCCACCACAGCCAGCGACCAAGAGTGGGGCGCAGGCAGAACAGCAAAATCTGGGCGGGAGTCGGCATGGCGGTACTGTAGCCACGAGAGTCGCTGTGATACAATCCCACCCCTCATGAAGCGTGACCGCGTCATCGTCGTGGGAGGCATCAACTGTGATATTACCGCCTCCGTCCCCGGTAGCCTGACCCCTGGATCCTCAACGCCGGGCCGGGTGTCTCTGTCCGCGGGAGGGGTGGGGCGCAACGTGGCGCACTGCCTGGCGCTGCTGGGCGCTCCCGTGAGCCTGGTGGGTATCGCCGGTACCGATCCCTTGAGCGAGTGGGTGCTCTCGCAGACCGCCGCCGCCGGCGTGGAGACGGCCCACGTGGCCCGGGAGCCCGCGTGGCGCGCCGGTACCTACGTGAGTCTGCTTGCCGCCGGCGAGCTGGCTTCGGCGGTCTCGGACATGGCTGCCATCGACGAACTTCCGCCGGAGCGGGCGATTCAGCTCGTGCAGCGCGCCGCCGCCGCCGGTGACGTGCGGTGGCTGGTGGTAGACCTCAACCTGCCGCCGGCTGCGGTGCAGGCGGTGATTGCCTGGGCCAACGAGCACCGAGTAGCGGTGATCGTGGAGCCGGTGAGCGTGGCCAAGGCGGCGCGTCTGTGGGGGTGCCGGGGCGAGATCGAGGTGATCACCCCCAACGCCGCGGAGGCCGCGGTGCTCGAGGAGGCATCCACCGCCGGAAAGTTGCCGGTGGTGCGCAACTGGGTGGTCACCCGGGGCGCGGCGGGAGCGGCGGTATGGCAGGGTGATGCCGGCGAGGCTACGATCATTCCCACCATCGCCCGGGAGACGGTCAACGCCAACGGCGCCGGAGATGCCTTTACCGCTGGTCTGGTGGCGGCGCTATCGGCGGGACACTCGCTGGAGGAGGCCGCCCGGTGGGGAGTTGCCGCCGGGGGCATTACCGCCGCGTCTCCCCACACCGTGGAGCCTGCGCTGTCGCACAGGACGCTTCAAAACTATGTGGCATCTTCTCGAGGAGTACACCAATGAACCAACACTACGTCCATATCAACCCGCGCATCCAGGAGGCGCTCGCCGCCGGCCGCCCAGTGGTGGCCCTGGAATCGACGATCATTTCCCACGGCATGCCCTATCCCCGCAACGTAGAAACCGCTCGGGCGGTGGAGGCGGAGGTGCGCGCTGCCGGGGCGGAGGCCGCCACGATCGCCATTATCGACGGAAGTTTTCGTATCGGCCTCACCGAGGAAGAAATCGAGGAACTGGGAACCCGCAAGGATGTACTCAAAGCGAGTCGCCGTGACGTGGGACTCGCGCTGGCCACCCGCCAAACGGCCGCCACCACCGTGGCCACCACGATGATCGGTGCCGCGGCGGCGGGGATTCGCCTGTTTGCCACCGGCGGAACCGGCGGCGTCCACCGCGGCTGGCAGAGCACGATGGACGTCTCGGCGGATCTGCCGGAACTCTCCCAGACCCCCGTGGCGGTGGTATCCGCCGGAGTCAAATCGATTCTGGATATCGGCCGGACGCTGGAGTACCTGGAGACGCTGGGCGTTCCGGTGATCACCTACGGGTCCGATCAGTTTCCCGCCTTCTACAGTCGGGAGAGTGGCTTCGCCGCGCCCCTGCGTCTGGACGGACCGGATACGATCGCCGCCACCCTCGCGGCGCACTGGGAGCTTCCCGGAGCGGGCGGCGTCCTCATCGCCAATCCGATCCCCGAGGCCGACGCCATGGAGTACGGCGCGATCGAAGCAGTAATCGCGCGCGCCGTGGCGGAGGCGGAGGAGCGCGGCATTCATGGCAAAGAGGTGACCCCCTTCCTCCTGGCGCGGATCGTGGAACTCACCGGCGGGGAGTCGCTGGAGGCCAACATCGCGCTGGTCAAAAACAACGCCCGCCTGGCGGCAACGATCGCGGTGGCGCTGGCAGGCTGATAGAGGAACCCGCGATCACGTGCGCGCACCGAGTCGATTAGACACCGCCTCGTGCCCCGTGGTAGATTCGCAAAGAAGGAGATCACCATGCTGCAAGACTTAACCGCTCCGTTGAAACAACTGAAAGAAGACGTCCACTCCACCTGGAGGTATCTTTGACCCGGATGAGGTCAGAGCCCAGATAGCAGACAAGGAAGCGGCTTCCTCAGACCCGGAGTTTTGGAACGACCGGGAGAAGGCGGAAGCCACGATGACTGAGATTAAGCGGCTCCGGGATACGATTGAGCCCTGGGAAGCGCTCATCGAAAAGCTCGACGACGCCGAGGCGCTTTTGGAATTAGCGCTGGAAGAGGGTGACGACTCGCAGGAGGCGGAAATTCGCGCCGCCATGAACTCTGCGCGGCACGCCTACGAAAAGCTCCAACTCAAACAGCTCCTCAGCGGTGAGGCGGACACCTCCAACGCGTTTCTCACGATCCACTCCGGCGCCGGCGGCACCGAGGCCAACGACTGGGCGAGCATGCTCTACCGCATGTACACCCGCTGGCTCGATGCCCACGACTTCAAGAAGGAGCTCATCGATCTGCAGGAGGCGGAGGGCGGCATTAAGTCGGTGACGCTCGAGGTATCCGGCCCCTACGCCTTTGGGTATCTCAAGGCGGAGGCGGGCATTCACCGGCTGGTGCGGATCAGCCCCTTTGATTCCAGCGGCCGGCGCCACACCTCCTTTGCCTCAGTCCACGTGGCCCCCGTTATTGACGACACGATCGAGGTGGAACTCAAGATGGATGAGATCCGCGTCGACACCTACCGCGCCAGCGGCGCCGGTGGACAGCACGTGAACAAGACCGATTCCGCCGTGCGCATGACCCACATCCCTACGGGGATCGTGGTGCAGTGCCAGAATGAGCGCAGTCAGCACAAGAACCGCGCCACCGCGCAGAAGATGCTCAAATCCCACCTCTACGAGTACTACCGCCGCGAACAGGAGGCGGAGCAGGAGGCGAAGGCGATCGAGAAGAAGGAGATTGGCTGGGGCAGCCAGATCCGCTCCTACGTCTTCCAGCCCTACACGATGGTGAAGGATCTCCGCACCGGCAT
Organism: Alkalispirochaeta sp.; assembly: GCA_046483765.1. Taxonomy (GTDB): domain Bacteria; phylum Spirochaetota; class Spirochaetia; order DSM-27196; family Alkalispirochaetaceae; genus Alkalispirochaeta. Next base: position 11,943 of record JAWOCO010000056.1, read on the forward strand.
GGAGACGGGCAACGTGCAGGGAGTAATGGACGGTGACCTGGATGCCTTTATCGAGGCGTACCTCAAATATGAGGCCGGGCAAAGCGTCGCTTCCTAGGCCGCAGCGCGCGGCCGTCCTACTTGTCTTGCTGGTGGCGGTGGTGGCCACGGTGGCACCCCGGGGCACCACGGAAGAGGAGGCGCGGGCACGACGCGCCGATCTCCTGGCGGAGCTTTCCGAAGAGGATCCGGTGTATACCGTGGCGGTAGCCGCGATCGTGGCACCCGACACCGGGGATCGGCAGCGAAGTATCGTGAGCTCCTATGCTGAGGTGCTGCGTGATCTGGCCACCGGTCCGCCGCTGCGCTACCTGGATGACGAAGCGCGGCGACACGTGGCTGATACGCGCATCGCGCGCTACCAACGCCGTCTCCTGCGGGAGATCGATGATCGTCGCAACGCGCTGGAGCGCGCGCGCCTGGAGCGCACCTCGCCCGCCGGGGAAATCGAGTCGGACCGCGCGGACTCAAGCGATGATCAACAGCTTCGGGAGCTCCGTGATCAGTACGAGCTGCTCACCACGATTTCCCCGAATGAGGTTGCAATTCCTCGGGAGATTCCGATTACCGTCTCCGATGAGGACCACCGCTTTCGCCGCACCCTGCCTACTGCCGCCGGAATCGCCCACGAGCTACCGGAGGTGGATCTCATGCTGTATCTCTCCGTCGAGGCGGTGGGCGATCAGCTGCTGCTGCGAGTTCACTCCTATGACGTTTCTCGGGCGGCGGAGCGGGAGCTTTTTCGGGTGGTGGGCACCGCGGAGGATCTATCGGGTCGGCTGGAATCGCGGGAACGGGATGTGGTCGCGGCGATCGCGGGCCGAGACTTGGGAGGTATCCGCGTCTCGGTTGCAGATCCTGACGGAGACGTTCTTCCGGAGGCACGAGTCTTTGTGGGAGAGCGGTACCTGGGAGCGGCACCGGCGGAGGATCGCTACCTGCCGCCCGGTACCTACACCACCCGCAGTGAGCTTCCCGATGGGCGAAGGGTTTCCCAGACGGTGGAAATCTCCGCCGGCACGCCCCAATCGGTAGCGTTGGTTCTCCGTGATGAAGCCCCGGAGCTGGTGACGATCCGCTCGGTACCCACCGGGGCCCGGGTGTACCGTGGGTCGGTGTGGGTCGGATTCACTCCGGTGGAGGTATTTCGTCCTCAGGATGACACCAGTTACACCCTGGTGCAGGACGGGTTTTACGACAGCCGCGTCACGGTGACACGGGACTCCGCGTCCCCCATCGAGCGGACGATGGTCTCTGCCGATGGAGACTGGGCGGCGGAGGTGGAGGACTCTCGGGATCGCTTCTACCGCTCCTTCGGGTTCTTTGCGCTGTCGGTGGGAGTTCCGATTCTGATTAACGGCATGTATCAGAACTACGCCGGTCTCGTGGATGAGGGGGGCGCGCTGAACGCGGACCTGGCCCCCGCGGAGCAAGACCGTATTCTGAGCCGAACGAATGCGCTGTATTACGGGTACTACGCCAGCTTTGGCTTGAGTGCCGGCCTCTTTGGCAATATGATATGGCGGCTGGTCGATTACGTACAAACCGCCCAAGGATACCACACGCGCTGACTGCGGTGGATTCGGGGCTGCAAGGAATAGTATGGCAAAGAAATCCCTCGGACAACGGTTAAAAAACCTCTTCTCCTTCTCCTCCGACAGCGAAGAGTTCTTTGAGGAGCTCGAAGAGATGCTGATCGAGGCGGATCTGGGGGCGCAGTTCACTATGGAACTTTCCGATCGGCTGCGACGGTCCGGCAGAATTCGTGATCGCAGTGACCTGCAGGAGGCGTTGCGGGCGGAGCTTCTCCAGGAATTGAAAGCTACCGATCCGGGCCTCGTCCCGGACCAGTTGAATGTGCTGTTGGTGCTCGGGGTGAACGGTGTGGGCAAGACGACCAATCTGGCCAAGCTTGCCCACCTCTACCAGCGGGAATGGCCGCAGGCGGGCATTTCCCTGGCCGCGGGAGACACGTTCCGCGCCGCCGCGGTGGAGCAGCTCACGCTCCACGCCGAGCGGCTGGGCGTGAGGATCGTGAAGCAGAAGTCCGGCTCCGATTCGGGAGCGGTTATCTGGGATGCGCTAGAGAGTGCCATGGCCCGCGGGGATCGGCTGCTCTTTGCCGACACCGCCGGTCGGATGCACAATAAGGCCAATCTGGTGCAGGAGCTGGAGAAGATTCACGGGATTATTCGCAAGAAGGCGGGGGATGCGGTGAACTATCGCAAGATCCTGGTGGTAGATGCCACCACCGGCCAGAACGCCCTGCGTCAGGCGGAGATGTTTCACGAGGCCGTGGGTGTGGATGGGGTGCTGCTCACCAAGTACGATTCCACCGCCCGTGGCGGAATACTGGTGCCCCTGGCGCGGACACTGGGATTGGGGTGTATCTGGGTGGGCTCGGGAGAGCGCTACGAAGATATTCACCGATTCGATCCGGAGTCCTATATCGATGAACTGATCGCACCGTGATGTTCCTGGTGGCGTGTACCCTCGTCTTGACCGCTCTCACTCCCACGGTGGTTGCCCAATCGTCGGATCCTCCGGAGGATTCCGCGGAAGCGCGGATCGTCGAGGCTCTGGGGCACCGGCCGCTCACCGAAGCGAGCGCCGGGGTCCGCTGGTATACGAGCAACAGTGAGTTTATCCGTCTGCAGGAGCATGCCCCTCCTGATACTTCCGATGGCGCGCCTCGAGAGGGATGGATCATGGCGGTAGAGGCGGTTGGCGGGGACGCATCACCCCGGGCAGAGTATCGCTTGCTCTTCCGGGACGGCGCGGCGGTGGGGGGCGAGTACATCCGCTACACTGAGGATGGAGCGGTGGCGCGTCGCCGGCGGGTGGACGCCACCGGCGCGGAAACGCTCTCTGAGCGGATGACCTACCGGGAGGACGGAACGGTACGCTCCGTGCGCCGATGCGCCGGGGAGGAGTGTCTCACGGCGCGGTTTGCTCCCCCTGGGGAGGGCGGCGAGGAATCGATCCTTGGAGATGCCCTTACGCTACAGATCCGGTTTACCGCCGGCGCCCGTCCCGAATATATCCGGATTGACCGCGACGGTGTGGTGAGTGAGGAGTTTCTGACCTACGCGGCGGGAGAGCTCACTGAGCGCCGCGTGGTGCGGGGAGATTCGGTGGTCACCACGACCTACTCCGGGGGGCTCCTCCGTTCCGAGGAGGAGCGCGATTCAGGGCGGCTGGTGCGCCGAATCGAGAACACCTACGACAGTCGTGACCGCCTCGTGCGCCAGGTGGAGCTCCGCCGTAATCTCCGCAGGGAGACGCAGTGGACCTATCGCGATGAAGATGACTACGTGATGGAACGGTACGAGAACGAAGCCCTCGTCCTGCGGGAGGAGGCCGGCGGAGATACCACGGTCCGTACCCACTTTCGTGACGGAGACCCGGTGTTCCGGGAGACGGTGGTGGACGGTGAGGTGACCCGGCGTGAAATCTTTGTGGACGGCGCCTTCCAGGAGGATGATCTCTCATGAACCGATGGATGCTCTTCGTGGCGCGGCGGTTCCTCGGTACCCGCCAAACTCGCGGAGCCGGGGCCACCGGTCTGGCGGTGGCCGGTATCGCCGCCGGCGTGGCCACACTGATTGTGGTGCTGGCGGTGATGAACGGATTCCAACTGGGCACGATCGAGAACATTCTGGAGGTAAACTCCTTCCATCTGCGCCTCTCTACCGACCGTGGGGTGGCGGAACGGGAGGAGATCGCGCCGGTGGTGGAGGAGCTGCGCCGTGACCCGGCGGTGGAGTCGGCAGTTCCCACCGCCGAGATTCAGACCCTGGCTCGGGGATTCTGGCCGGAACCGCAGGGAATCGTGCTGCGCGCCGTCCCGGAGAACTGGCTTGCCCGGGACCGCGGCGCGGCGGAGCAGCTGCGTATCGTCTCCGGTGCGTTCGAGATTGCCGATCCGCGCTCGGTGGTGCTGGGAGCGGAACTGGCGCGCGCCCTGGGCGTGCGGGTGGGAGATTCGCTGGCGGTGACCCACATTCCGCGCGGGAGTTCCCGGCCCGCCGAGGTGGAACTTACGGTGCAGGGCCTGTTTCGCACGGGGTACCTGGACTTCGACCGGGGCTGGGCGTTTACCTCGCTCTCCACGGCGGAGACATCGCTGGACGCCACGGACTCGCTGATCGTGGGCGTGAAGCTGACCAATCGCTTCCAGGACGCCGAAGCTGCCCAGCGGCTGCGCTCGGCGATTCCCGCGGCGTGGTCACTGGAGAACTGGCGGGAGTACAACAGCGGCATTTTCGGCGCACTCCGCGTGGAAAAGGCGATGATGGTGTTTCTGGTGGCGCTGATCTTCGTGGTGGTCGCCGGCAACATCTTCCAGCTCCTCCGCCGGAGCATCCTGGAGCGGAGCGAGGAAATCGCGATCCTCCGCGCCCTGGGGGCTCGGCAGGGAGAAATTCGCCGCGTCTTTGCCCTGGAGGGCTGGTATATCGGGATCGTGGGGACCGCTGTGGGAACGCTGGTGGGCCTCCTGATCGCGGGCAATATCAACGAAATTTTTGGCCTACTGGAATCGCTGGCGGGTCTTATCGGAAATAACACGCCTCTGGCGTTCTCACCGGCGTTCTTCTACCTGGAGAGCGTGCCGGCGCGCATACTTCCGGGGGAGCTGGTACTGGTGGGAGCGGGAGCGGTGGGCTGGTCCGCGGCGTCCTCGTGGCTGGCGGGGCGCTCCGCGGTGCGCCGGATGCCTATGGATCTGTTACGATCGGAGTAAATGGTGAACGATAACGACGACGGTGATGGAA